>JAILPB010000017.1 GCA_024690485.1 Butyrivibrio sp.
CTTCCATAGCTTCACCAAGGAGCTTTTCATTTTTTTCCTTTTCGTTTTCTTCTCTAAAAATGCCGTATCCAAGGTTTGTACCGCTTGGAATCATGGTGCAGCCCTTAGCAAATCTTATATCCGTGCCGCTTCCTTCAAAAGCTTCAAGGGCAGCTTCTTTAATTGTAACTGCCTTCTTAGGATCTCCGGATATAGCCCATGAGCTGTGAAGGTTCTTCTCATCAGCATAGGGTCCTATAAAAGCAATCTTTTTTGAAGAAAGAGGAAGCACCTTATTTTTATTTTCCAAAAGTACCAGAGACTTTCTTACGGCATCCCTTGCAAGACTTCTACTCTCTTCACTTAGAAGTACATTTTCTGCTTTTTCTATAGATGCACCTCTATAAGGATCCTCAAAAAGTCCAAGATCATTTTTAAGAGTAAGGACTCTCATTACTGCTTCGTCCAGTTCTTTTTCAGAGAGCTTGCCCTCTTTAATAAGAGCCTCAATATTTCCGCCGTAGCACTCAGTGCACATATCGATATCGACGCCGGCATCCATTGCTTTTTTTGCAGCTTCCTTGTTATCTGCAGCAAAGCCCCAGTTTACCATCTCTCCGATTGCTCCCCAGTCTGAAATGAGAACTCCGTCAAAGCCCATCTCGTCCCTGAGAATGTCTCTCATAAGCCACTTATTTCCGGAAGACGGAATACCGTTTAAGGTATTAAAGGATGTCATCACAAGCTTTGCACCAGCCTTAATACCTTCCTCATATGCAGGAAGATACTGCTCTCTAAGAGCATGCTCGGAAAGCTCGACGCTGTTATAATCCCTTCCTGCTTCTGATCCGCCGTAAGCAGCAAAGTGCTTAATGCAGGCTGCAACATGTTCAGTGTCCTTAAGGTCATCACCCTGATATCCCTTGACCATAGCAGAGATAAGCTCTCCGTTTAAGTACTTATCTTCGCCTGTTGATTCCATAACTCTGCCCCATCTGGCATCCCTAACAAGATCAGCCATAGGTGAAAATGTTACGTGAACGCCTTCAGCAGCGGCTTCCTTTGCCTGAACCTGTGCTCCCTTCATGGAAAGCTCAGGATCAAAGGCTGCTCCCTGTCCAAGCGGGCAAGGAAAAATTGTCTTATGTCCATGAATGACATCAAGCATAAAAAGGAGCGGAATGTGGTGGGGGTGATTTTCCATGTACTTTTTCTGTATCTGAATTACTTTGTCTGCTCCCCATACGCCAAGGGTACTTCCTGCAAGGCGCCTTGCCTTATCAAGATCTCCCTGATCTGTAAGACCTGTCATTGCCGCAGCTTCTTCAAATGTGGTTCCCGGAACCTGAACCAGCTGCATTATTTTTTCCTCAAGGCTTAAATCCCCAAGGAGTTTTTCTAAATCTTCTTTTTTCATATTCTCTTTCTTTTCCTTCTCGTAATTATGTAATGATTGTCTGTGTGTAAATAAAAATGGCAGATTTACTTCTCATTATCCTTAGATGCGTATTTCTCCCATCTCTCATCCCTGATTACGCCGTCAAAATTAAGTCCAAAGCCAAAGTCATAGGTATTGCCAGCAGAGTCCTTATAGGGCTCATAATCAAAGGGAACATCCTCGCAGTGCTTCTCTACAGTATCCATATCCTTTGGAAGAGCTACAGGAAGAAGTCCTGAGGGCTCAGCCATACCCTTAACTAAAGTACAGATTGCTTCTGTTTCAACACCAAAATCAATAAGTATTGCATCTGCATATTCTTCAAACTCAGACACTATGCAGGGATTATTAACCCTAAGCACTGCTACAACAGGCTTTTCCCCCATAGCCTTCTTTGTATCTATCACAAGGTCAAGATCACTCTCATTTGCAGGAGTGTTACTCTTTCCAAGATATGACCTGTTTGGATTATCCTTTTCCCTGAAATCTCCCTGACCTATACTCTCAGCCCTTGCAGAGGTAGCTGTATAAGGTCTGTATTTAAGCGTTATAGGACGATATCCTGTCTCCTTGGTATATCCGTCGCTAATTGGGCTTTCAATAAAGCACAGGGCAAAATCTGCATCTTTTGGGCTACTTACAACCTCGTAAAACTTCTCTACTTTATCCCTGTTTGCTCCCGGGATATCCAATGCCTCTACCATGTTTCTCATAAAGCCTTTATGAGCATCTATATGTCTTCCCGGTATATAAACCTTCTTTTTCTCCTTTATTGGAAGAACACCGTTATTCTTAACCATGACAACACTTTTAAGCTGTGCTTCAAAGCCGGCCTTAGTATATTCGTCGCATCCAAGAACAGAAACACTATTATCGGGATCAAGATAGGGATTCTCAAAAAGCCCGCACCTGAAGCTGTTAAGAAGAAGTCTCTCTGCGCTTTCTTCAAAACGCTTTCTCATATACTCCTCGCCGTGGCATTCGCATCCGATGCGATATGCCTCAAGGATTGGCACAATATCATTATTTCCGCCAAACTGATCGACGCCGTTTTCAATTATGCAAAGGTGTCTCTCTGCCTCAGATAAATCCTCAGTTCCATAGCATCTTGAGCCGAAGGAATCAAGCTCCTTATCCGGATCCTGGGTAATACCCCAGTCTGTACATATAACGCCGTCAAAGCCGTATTTATCCCTTAGTAGGTCTTTGATTATATATCTGCTATAACTGTTACCAACGTTTTTTCCTGAAGGATCAAGGCCATAACTTACGGTGTAATATGGCATAACCGATGAAGCTTTCCTTGTTCCGCCTTCAAGCTTAAATGCACCTTCGATAAAAGGTTTTAAATGCTCTTCATTATTTTTTCCCGGATAAACAGCGAACTTACCAAAGCCGTAATGTGCGTCTCTTCCTGACTCACAGGGGCCGCCTCCCGGCCAGTGCTTTACCATTGCAGCAACGCTCTTTGCGCCCCATCCTGTTCCTTCTGTGTTACCCGGATCAGTCTGAAGGCCCTCACAGTATGCCTTGGCATAATCCGTAGCAAGCTTGCTGCTTTGTCCATAAGTATCTGAAACTCTCATCCATCTTGGCTCTGTTCCAAGGTCTATCTGAGGTCCCAGCTCAGTTGTGATTCCAAGAGCTCTGTACTCATCTGCAGCAATCCTTGCAAATCTCTTTACAAGCTCCGGAGAAAAAGTTGCCGCAAGTCCAAGTCCCAGAGGCCATTTACTGGTATCCTTTGCTTCTGTTTTAAACTCTGCAGAGGAATTTCCTGCACCGTGCCTTGGATCAGTACTTGTATTTACAGGAATGCAATGGGGCATACTCTCACACAGAGCCTGCATCTCATTGTTCCATTTAGCTGCGATCTCGCCGTTTTTAAGGATCATAGCAAGAACATATCTTACGTGGTCCTTAGTGAGGAACTTTTTTTGCTGATCCGTAAGATCCCAGGGCTTAGCACCGCTCTCAGCAAAGTCCTTACCGCCGTTATAAGTTGCGCCAAACCATCCGGGGACATCATTTGGTACAACCTGATGAGCACTGTACATCATAAGACCTGCTATTTCTTCAACAGACAGACGTTTTGCAAGGTCCTTTGCCCTATCTTTCGAATCAAGTCTCCAGTCCTCATAGGGAAGAAGCTCACCTGTTCCTTCCATGTCCTTAAAGAAAAGTCCATCCTTCTCTATGAGCGATACACGGTTATATCCAAGTGTAGGCCCATTCTTATTTTTCTTTGTTTTAAATGTAACCATAAAAACCCCCAATACCCTAAGATTTTTCATAAAATATGATATACGAATTGCTCCGTTTCTTCGAAACTTTCACAATTTTATCATAGCAAAAGAGGAGACAAAATGTCTCCTCTTTCATGAATTATTTTAAATTTTACATGGCATCAAAAGTAGTTCTGATTGCCTTGATGAAATCCTCTGAATTAAGCTTTTTAGCATCCTTATTGCTTGTGATAAGAACAAGGTCACCTGTCATCTGTCCGCCTTCAATAGTAGAAAGTGTAGCCTTCTCCATCTTGTCAGCCCAGTCAATAAGACCCTGGATACCATCAAGCTCACCGCGCTTTCTCATAGCTCCTGTCCATGCAAAGATCGTTGCAACAGGATTTGTTGATGTCTCCTCGCCCTTAAGGTATTTGTAGTAGTGGCGCTGAACTGTTCCGTGAGCAGCCTCGTACTCATAGATTCCATCTGGAGAAACCAGGACTGAAGTCATCATGGCAAGAGATCCGCAAGCAGATGAAACCATGTCACTCATTACGTCTCCGTCATAGTTCTTACAAGCCCAGATAAATCCGCCCTTAGACTTCATAACGCGGGCAACGGCATCATCGATAAGTGTGTAGAAGTACTCGATTCCGGCTTTATCAAACTTCTCCTTATAATCTGCTTCAAAGGTCTTATCAAAGATCTCCCTGAATCTTGCATCATAGGTCTTAGAGATTGTATCCTTTGTTGCAAACCACAGATCCTGCTTTGTTGAAAGTGCATATTCAAAGCATGCCTTTGCAAAGCTCTTAATTGAAGCATCCTTATTATGAATTCCCTGAATAATTCCGGGACCGTCGAATTCCTGAATAGTCTGTCTTATCTCTTTTCCGTCAGCACCTGTAAATACAAGCTCTGCCTTTCCTGCTCCGGGAACAGCGATCTCTACATTCTTATAAACATCACCGTATGCATGACGAGCAAGAGTAATGGGCTTCTCCCAGGTCTTTACATTAGGCTCGATTCCCTTTACAAGAATTGGAGCTCTGAAAACTGTTCCGTCAAGCATTGCTCTGATAGTGCCGTTAGGGCTCTTCCACATCTCCTTGAGGTCGTATTCCTCAACTCTTGCTGCATTAGGAGTGATAGTTGCACACTTAACAGCTACGCCATACTTCTTAGTTGCATTTGCACTATCTATTGTTACCTGGTCATTTGTCTCATCTCTGTACTTAAGTCCCAGGTCATAGTACTCACTCTTAAGATCAATATAAGGAAGAATAAGCTCATCCTTAATCATCTTCCAGAGAATTCTTGTCATCTCATCTCCATCCATCTCAACAATGGGTGTGGTCATTTCAATCTTTGCCATGCTGTCTCCTCTCTGTTTCCGGTATTATTCAAGTGTCTTTGTATCAGTTCTTGCTCTTCTTGCCTTTTTTAGTGATCTGTTCCTTTTCCTTATCAGCTTCCTTTGAAAGCATTTCCAATAGGCCATTCTTCACCATATTGTCATAGGCGTTAAGCATATGTCTATTTGCAATCTCCTCTGCAAGATCTGGATTCTTATCACGGATTGCCTCCATGATGGCACGATGTTCGTTGTTTGAATCCTTGCCTCTTTTTCCTGCAAGAGTACGCTGTCTCACTCTCCATACGTACTGATGATAATCCTTTAAAAGATGCTCAAGCATCTTGGAATTGCATGATTCATAAAGGGTTGTATGAAATCTGCTATCAAGCTCCGCAAGCTGGTCCATATGTCCTTTTTCTGCATGAAAATCTGAGAGATATACTATCTCCTCCAGAGCTTCCATCTGCTCGTTACTGATTTTCTCGCAGGCCCATCTTGCGCATAAACCCTCAAGCTTGGACCTTATCATATAGATATCTCTTACATCGTCAGCGCTTATTCCTACAACGTAAGCTCCCCTGTTTGGAATGATTTGAATAAGCCCCTCAAGTTCAAGCTGCCTAAGTGCCTCTCTTACGGGAGTTCTGCTAACTCCCAGTTCTTCACCTATGGCAACTTCCTTAAGTTCCTCGTGATCAGCATATTTTCCATTTAAAATATCCTCACGGATTCTGTGAAATACTCTTCCGCGAAGTGAATATTTATCTGTTACTTCCTGCTTTAAATCTTTATTGTCCATTTTCCCTCTGTCTTCCGGCAATATCCGGTCATAAATTAACGACTCTGCCCTCTTCTACCTTTATACCGATAAGCTTAGAGACCTCGTCGATCTTGGCCGTAAGCTCCTCGTCGTACATAACGGTAACACGGCCATTCTCATACTCACTGTCTACCCATTCCTTAAGCAGAAGTACAAGCTTTGAATTCTTTCCAAGTGCAGCGTCATCCTTTAGATGATAATGTACATTTATCCAATGAGCAATACCTGCAAGACCGGAAGTATTGGAAACCGCACTTACTGGTGGTCTTCCAAGGAACTTATCTGTATCAAAGATGTTGTAAATTTCCTCGTTTTTAAGAAGTCCGTCTGCATGGATTCCTGCTCTTGTGACATTAAAGTTTTTGCCAACAAAAGGTGTCTGAGGTGGAATGTGATATCCAAGTTCATCCTCATAATATCTTGCAAGCTCTGTGATAACCTGTGTATTCATGCCATTTAAGGTACCCTTAAGCTGAGCATATTCAAAAATCATAGCTTCAAGAGGAGTATTACCTGTTCTCTCTCCAATACCAAAAAGTGAAGCATTTACGCCGGAACATCCATAGAGCCATGCTGTTGTCGAATTTGAAACAGCTTTGTAAAAATCATTGTGACCATGCCACTCAATAAGCTCACTTGGAACACCTGCGTTGGTATTTATAGCATATATGATACCCTGTACACTTCTTGGGATAACCGCACCTGAGAAGTTTACGCCGTATCCCATTGTATCACAGGCACGAACCTTTATCGGTATCTTATATTCATCTCTAAGCTTCATAAGCTCTACGCAGAAAGGAACTACGAAGCCGTAGATATCAGCTCTTGTTATATCCTCCAGGTGGCATCTGCAGGCGATACCCTCTTCAAGGCAGTCCCTGATAACACTAAGATAATGTTCAAGAGCCTGCTTTCTTGTCATTTTAAGCTTAAGGAAAATGTGGTAATCGGAGCAGCTTACAAGAATACCTGTCTCCTTCATGCCGATCTCTTTAACCAGCTTAAAGTCCTCTTTACTTGCTCTTATCCAGCTTGTGACTTCAGGAAACTCATAGCCCCTCTCCATACATTTATAAACGGCATCTCTGTCCTTTTTACTATAGAGAAAGAACTCGCTGGCTCTGATCATTCCATTTGGGCCGCCAAGCTCATGCATTTTGTCGTAGATATGAACTATCTGCTCTGTTGAATAAGGCGCTCTTGACTGCTGTCCATCTCTGAAGGTCGTATCAGTGATCCATATGTCTTTTGGCATATTATGGGGAACGATTCTGTCGTTAAAAGGAATCTTTGGAACCTCGTCGTAAGGAAACATGTTTCTGAAAACGTTAGGTTTTTGCACATCATCCAAAATGTACATATGCTCTTCAATCTGTAAAAGATTGTTGTGTTCGTTCATAGTTACCGGTCTGTTTTGGAATGTCTGATCCTGCATGAAAAAACCTCGTTTCTGCGCTCCCTTGCGCGATAATTTAGAAATATCCGTTCATGAAAAAGAACGTTTTGTATGATTGTATACAATAATGCATTTGATGTCAATTGGAATTTATGGAAACCCATAGAAAAACCGGAGCGCTAAATGCGCTCCGGCTCTGGTCCTATGCAATAATTTAATTTATTTAAGTTTAAACTGATCAATTAGTCTGTTGAGGTCTTCTGACTGCTCTGTAAGGTTCATTGATACGTTGCTTGATTCCTGAGCTGTCTCGGAATTGCTCTGAACAACAGTAGATATCTGATCGATTCCGTCATTGATTTCTTCCATGCTGGATGCCTGCTGAGCTGCCATATCTCCGGTTTCGATGATCATCTCTGTTATCTCTTCAACAGATGCCTGCATTGCTCCAAGAGCTTCCGTGGTCTCTGCAACTACTGAGTTACCATTTGCAATTTCATCCATTGTATCCTGAATAAGCTGGTGAGTATTCTTTGCTGCCTCAGTACTCTGATTAGCGAGGGCTCCGATTTCTTCAGCAACTACTGCAAATCCCTTTCCTGACTCCCCTGCTCTTGCTGCCTCGATAGAAGCATTAAGCGCAAGGAGCTGTGTCTGCTTGGCAATAGATTCAATTGTATTTGTAACCTGTTCAATCTCATTTGATGCCTCTGTGATTCTTGTCATAGCATCTGTAACGAGCTTCATCTTGCGTGAACTAGCTTCTGCATCGTCTCTAACCTGACTGGCCTTAGCTCTGGATCGTTCTGCAGTATCAGCCATGGTCTTTGTCTGCTCTGTAACTGTTGCAACAGATGCTGTAAGCTCCTCAACTGCTGCAGCCTGATCAGTAGCACCCTCAGCAAGGTCTGTAGCTCCTCTGCTCATTCCGCTTGCGCCTTCAGATACATGGTGTGAGGATTCTCTTACATGCTGAAGTGTCTCAGAAAGCTCACTGGTGATGTTATTCATTGCATCGTTTATAGGAGCGAAATCCTTTTTATAAAGCTCCGGATGAAGTGTTCCCTGTGTGAAATCTCCATCTGCAACATTCTGAAGTGTATCTCTGATGTCATTAACAATCTGCTCTGTTACTGAGGTTGATCTATTAAGATCGCTGGCAAGTTTTCCAAGTTCATCCTCTGATTCATAATCGATGTTAATGTGAAGGTTTCCTTGTGCCATTTCATCAGCAGCCTTTGTAATCTCGCTTACAGGCTCAAGGATTGCCATTGAAAGCTTTTTCTTAACATCAAAGATATATAGCATTACGAGAATAACCAGCGCAAGTGAAATCACTGCCATAACAATGGCAACATTGATTGATGACCAGTAGGAAGATGATGCCAGCTCTCCTGATGTACTTGATACAGCCTTGAAATCCTGAACTGCATCATTAATTGAAGGATATAACACATCATTGAAATAGTAGAATATCTCTTCTGATGAGGAGCCGTCATTAAACATATCTCCAAGGGTATTTCCGTTAGCCTTAACAATCTTAAGATCAGCAGATACCTTATCCAGCACTTCCTGATCATCCCAAACCTTGGCTATGTTATCAAGGTTTGCATCAAATTCATCAAATTTCTCCATGGCTTTACCAAGCTGTTCCTGTCTTATGGCATCATCCGGAGAAGATAAAGCCCACAGAAATGCCTTGGAAAGAGCCTGTACATCAATTCTGATTTCTGCCTGATATGCATTTAAGGCGTAATACTTTTTGTATACAGTACGGATTGCCAGTGTTGACGAAAGAATGGTAATTGCAAGAATCACCACTGCGACGCAGAACATGATGATGATCTGCTTAAAGGTCGAATTAAACTTCTCAAGAACTGATAAATTCTTGATTTTCTTCTCATTGACTTTGATCAGGTTTTTGATACTCATAGTTTATCCCCCTCGTAAGAGTATTCGTATTTCCGATAAAAATATCAACAACTATAAGTATATTGTACATTCAGTGTTCGATATATTCACTAATATATGTACGGTTTAATAAAATTTTAAGATTTAGTTTATATATGGTTTTACGTCGATTGCATTTTCTTTATATTTACCTACAACTTTCTCCATCCAGACCATGTTATACCACCTGTTAAACTTGTATCCGCACTTGTGGAATGTTCCTACAAGTTCGTATCCAAGATGTGAATGGAATTCTATGCTGTTATTAGTAAGATACTCATCCGGTATTTCAGGAGCACCTATGCATGCATAGAGATTTATAATACCCATATTCTTAAGAGCACTCTCAAGAGCTTCATAAAGCTGCCTTCCAAGGCCCTTCTTTTTAGCATCATGATCCAGATATATGGTCATTTCGCAGGCCCAGTCATAGGCTCTTCTTCCCTTGAAAGCTCCGGCATAGGCATAGCCTAAAACCCTTCCCTCATCTTCTATTACAAGATAGGGATAAAACTTCATAGTGTTTTTCATTCTGCCTTCAAATTCAGAAACGGAAGGTGTCTCCCACTCAAAGGTTATTGCTGTATTTTTTACATAGTAGTCATATATCTCAACAAGACGCGTTGCATCCTCTATCTTTGCATTTCTAACTGTTGCCATTATATTTCTACTCCTTGTCTGAATATTCTGATTTTATAATGAAAAATGGCCATGTCACCATAGCCATTTTCCGTATTATTTATTTCATTACGATATTTACAATCTTGCCGGGAACATAGATCTCTTTAACAATGTTTCCGCTGAACTTATCAGCAATTGCCTCTTTAGCCTTAGCAAGAACTGCATCCTTAGGATCATCCTTACCGATTGAGATTGTAGCTCTTACCTTGCCGTTAACCTGTACAGCGATCTCTACTGTGCTCTCAACTGTAAGTGCCTCATCAAACTCAGGCCATGTCTGTTGATAAAGTCTGCCTTCTCCGCCGATGATCTGCCAAAGTTCCTCAGTGATATGAGGTGCTACAGGGTTCAGCAATGTAAGAAGTGTCTTATACTCAGCCTTGTTAACTGCGTTCTTCTTATAGAAGTCATTTATAAGTGACATCATTGCAGCAATTGCTGTGTTGTACTTAAGATTCTCAAAGTCGAAGCTTACTTTCTTGATGGTTCTGTGCATCTCGCCCTTAAGGTCATCTGAGTACTCATCTCCATCAACAAGAATTTCCTGAAGCTTCCATACTCTCTCAAGGAATCTGCGGCATCCCTTTACGCCATCCTCTGACCAAGATGCTGCCAGATCAAATGCTCCGATGAACATCTCATAAGTACGAAGTGTATCTGCACCGTAATCCTCAACGATATCATCAGGATTTACTACGTTTCCACGGCTCTTACTCATCTTCTCGCCGTTCTCACCAAGGATCATACCGTGGCTTGTTCTCTTCTGATAAGGCTCTGTTGTAGGTACTACTCCCTGATCATAGAGGAACTTATGCCAGAATCTTGAGTACAAAAGGTGAAGTGTAGTATGCTCCATTCCTCCGTTGTACCAGTCTACAGGAAGCCAGTATTTAAGAGCTTCTTTGCTGGCAAGAGCATTCTCGTTGGTAGGATCTGTGTATCTAAGGAAGTACCATGATGATCCAGCCCACTGAGGCATTGTATCTGTCTCACGCTTTGCAGGGCCACCGCAGCAAGGGCATGTAGTATTAACCCAATCTGTCATAGCTGCAAGAGGTGACTCACCGTTGTCTGTAGGCTCATAGCTCTCAACCTCAGGAAGAAGCAGCGGAAGCTCAGACTCATCAATAGGTACGAAACCGCACTTAGGACACTCAACGATCGGAATAGGCTCACCCCAATATCTCTGACGTGAGAATACCCAGTCACGAAGCTTATAATTAACCTTTGCATGACCGATCTTCTTCTCATTTAAGAACTCGATCATCTTAGCCTTAGCATCATTTACTGATAAACCGTTAAGGAAATCAGAATTAATAAGTACGCCTGTAGCAACATCTGTAAATGCAGCTGCGTTTACATCAACTTCCTCTCCGTCCTTGGCAACAACCTGGATGATAGGAAGATCAAACTTCTTAGCAAACTCCCAGTCTCTGTCATCATGAGCAGGAACCGCCATGATAGCACCTGTACCATAGCTCATAAGTACATAGTCAGAAACCCAGATCGGGATCTCTTTTCCGTTAACAGGGTTAATAGCCTTAAGACCATCAATCTCAACACCTGTCTTATCCTTAGCAAGCTCTGATCTCTCGAAATCAGACTTCTTAGCAGCCTCTTCACGGTACTTCTCGATATCTGCGAAGTTCTTGATACGATCCTTGTACTTATCAAGGTAAGGATGCTCAGGTGAAACTACCATATAAGTAGCTCCAAAAAGTGTGTCGCATCTTGTTGTATAAACTGTAAGAACATCATCTGTTCCGGCAACGTTAAAATCTACCTCGGCACCTGTACTGCGTCCAATCCAGTTCTTCTGAGAAACTTTAACTCTCTCAATATAATCAACACCGTCAAGACCGTCGATGAGCTTATCAGCATACTCAGTGATCTTAAGCATCCACTCGCTCTTAACCTTACGAACTACTTCGCTTCCACATCTCTCACAAACGCCGTTTACTACTTCTTCGTTTGCAAGACCAACCTTACATGAAGTACACCAGTTAATAGGCATCTCCTTCTTGTAAGCAAGACCTGCCTTGAAAAGCTTTAAGAAGATCCACTGTGTCCACTTATAGTAATTAGGATCTGTAGTATTGATCTCTCTGTCCCAGTCAAAGGAATAACCAAGTGAATGAAGCTGGCCCTTGAACTTTTCTACATTATTCTTAGTAACGATCTTGGGATGAATGTGATTCTTGATAGCAAAGTTCTCTGTAGGAAGGCCAAATGCATCCCATCCCATGGGATAAAGTACATTGTAGCCCTGCATTCTGCGCTTACGAGCAACAATATCAAGAGCTGTGTAGGGACGTGGATGTCCTACATGGAGACCCTGTCCTGAAGGATAAGGGAACTCTACAAGTGCGTAGAATTTCGGCTTTGAATAGTCATTGCTTGCAGCAAATGCCTTCTCGTCATCCCAAACCTTTTGCCATTTTTGTTCAACTTCTTTGTGGTTATACAACTTAGACATAAAACACCTCACCATTTATAAATTAGAAAGACTCTACGATAACCTTTTATCGCAGTCTCCATATTAAGCGAAACAAAAGCAAATACATTTTTGCATCTTAATGTTCAAAATTTTAGCATAATAAACCGTCTCATTCAAGGATGACAGATTTAACCAATAATCAAAAAGAATTCGCAATAAATCACTTCACATAAAATGCTATGTTGCTATAATAATACCCAGGGGTTCTATTATCTATGTAATTCTATAATTTGTCATTTGCTGCAGCATCTATGGCAGCAAAAAGGAGGTAGTAATGAAGAAAAAAGATTTGCACAGGGGTGCAGGATTTCTTAAAAGCCTGCTTGTCTGTGGCGCGTTTGCGCTAGCTCTACTGGTTTTCCCAAGTTTTAAAGTAAGTGCCGCAAATAATTGCACCATATCCAGCAAAGAAGCATGGGCAGACAAAGAATTAGTTGAGGTTCATGACCTTATAATAAATGAAAAAGGAAGTCTGACACTATCCAATGTTTATCTAAAAGTTACCGGTAACGTTATAGCAAATGGTGATATTACATTAACAAATAAAAGTAGGTTGGAAGTAAACGGAACATATATCCAAAACAGCGGATCCATTGATGTAACGCAAGATTGTAAAGTCAATGCAAACGGTGATTTTCGAATTCAGACAAAAAATGCTTCCGGAGAATATGTAACAGGAAATGCCATGGTTCATTCCCGTGAAAGTTCAGAAGTTAATGTTGAAAGAAACCTGGTAATTGATACTTCCAGACGATATAGCTTTATGTCAGGTACGTTCAATGTAAAAGGTAATGTTACACTCCTTAGCAAAAATAATTCTAACAACATGACCTTTGCGGACCTAAATCTAACATCCAGTTCACCACAAACAATCACACTTTCACCAAACTTAACATTAAAAAATCTAACAACGGTCTGCAAGACTGTTAATGTCACAAAATATATCAATGTAACTACGTTAGCTAACGATATTACCTTTAAAAATCCTGATAGAAAATTCTATATTTCCTATGGAAAAAACGATTACAATACAAAATTGGTTACATTTGATGGAGATTTATATGTTGATACTAATACAAGTGTAGACACTCCTTTAAACACCGCGGGCGGAACCATAAACGTTAGCGGAGATATGCATTGCCTATCCGGCGTTGTAGATATAAGGGGCAAGTTAAATGTAACTAAGAGCCTTCTTTTCGAAGATATTAATGGAGCAGGTGATGCAGTTCCTGTTGCGGCTTATTTCTATCCAAGACCAAAATCCGAAATCACAGTTGGCAAAGATTTTATATGGAACAGTAATAAAAATCTCTCTTTTTCACAGGGAACAATGTCTTTATCAGGCGATTATACTGATAAGAAAGGCGCAAATTGGCTTGGTACAGTTAAGCTTCTTTCCAAAGGTCAGCACGTAACCATCTTAAACGGAGGATACATTAAAAATCTCGAACTTGCTTATCCAAGATCCGAGTACTTCTTCAATCCTGATGAATGCTGGAAAAATATTGTAGAGCCTGTTCCTACAGAGACACCCTCTACTACTAACCCTGCTGTTAACAACGACACAACAGCTAAAGATGAGCCCATAGTCGAAAAGCTGGACAGTTCACAGAAGCAGGTTAAGATTACTAAAGTTACCGCTGCAAAGAAGAAAGTAACCGTAACCTTCAAGAAGTCAAAGAAAATAAGCGGCTACGAAGTTCAGTATGATACCACTAAGAAATTTAATAATCCTACAACCAAAAATGTAGGCGCAAAGAAAATAAGTCTTACAATCAAAAAGCTTAAATCTAAGACCACATACTTTGTAAGAATCCGCTCCTACAAGACCACCGCTGAGGGTAAAATTTACTCCACTTGGAGCAAGGTAAAGAAAGTTAAAATTAAATAATTCATTTTTAAAGGCTGGGTACGTGTTAACACGCACCCAGCCTTTTTAGCTTAACAACATTTATTTCACTGCCATTATTTCTTTGTAAAATACTTTCCAAGAGCCTCGATTGGTGCGGGCTTTGCGTAATGATAACCCTGAATATAATCAAAGCCGCGGTTTATACTGTAGTTCTTCTGGGACTCATTTTCAACGCCTTCAATAAGAGTGATGAAACCATTTTTCTTAAAGATGTCAATCATGTAAGAAATGATGTCATCAACTCTCTCATCCTGAAGTGATTTATAAAGAAGAGATTTATCGAATTTGATAGTCTGAACCGGAATATCAAGGACTCTCTCAAGGTTGGAATATCCTGTTCCAAAGTCATCCATATAAAGCTGAATACCTTCCATGTTCAGCATCTCCATATTATGTCTTACAGCTTCAAAGTTCTCCGTCATCATGGTCTCTGTAAGCTCCAGCCTTATCATCTTCTGATCTATCTTGTAGCCGTGAATAATGTCCATGATCTCCTTATGGAACTTTCTGTCTACAAAATCAGCTGTAGAGCAGTTTACAGTAACCGCATCGAAGTCATACTTTGTTGATAACTCTTCCACAGCTTTGCATACCTTATGCATCATAATTACAGTAAGGGCATGGATACAGTTATTCCTCTCAGCAATTGGTATAAATACATCCGGAGAAATCATCTTTCCGTCAATCTCAAGTCTCATAAGAGCTTCCGCCGACCTGAATTCTTCCTTTTCGACACTGTAAATAGGCTGAGCGTAGCACAAAATCCTTTCATCCTCGGGATTCATATTTGCACGAATGTCTATAACTGCCTGCTCAATCTTATAGATTTCATCAAAATCTCTAAAGTCTGATCCCTTTGCAAAATAGAATACATTTTCTCCATCCTTGGAATACTTGTTCCTTAGATACCCCATAAAGATCTGCGTCCACTTATTTCCAAGTGCCTCAAATCTCTTGGAATCACCGCAAACTCCAAGGAAATAGTGAATATGATCCTCGCTCTTCTCATAGAATCTATCCAATGCATCTCTCATCTGCTCTGCGTAATTCTCAGCATCAGACCTCTCTCTTGCTTCTATGATTGCAATAAATGATCCATAGCTAAGTCTGTATAAAAGTATTTTCTTGGATATACGTTCTATCTCACGGCACATCTCCGCAAGGTTAAAGGATATAGTCTGATAATCATAGTTGACCGTAGTATTAGCTATCTGCGGGAATTCAAAACTTGCAAGATAATACACTTTTCCCTTTTTGATATTAGATGAAAATCTGCTCTCCATGGCCCCAACGTTCTGACATCCTGTGGCCTCGTCATAGGGATTTGAATGAAACAGCAGATAAAAAGACATAAAAATAGTTACATAGGTTGCAGAGCTATAAATTGCGAATCTGTCAAACATCTGTAAAAGTAGCACAACTATCTCAATTGGTACCACAAGCATTACGCCACGCATAACAATTCTTGAGATATCTCTTTTCCTAAGATGGCAAATAACAAGACATAAAACAGCGCAGAATATCCCTGCCAAACAATAGAATCTTGTAAATCGGGATATATCAACTCCGTCAGTCCTTACATAAAACAGACTCCTCATGATTACCTGATAGGTCGCGCCTGTAGCATAGACGATTGTAATTGTAATGTAGAGGGCAGCAATAATAGACCTTTTTCTAAGGCGCCTCTCACTCATTAAATTTATGTAATTAAATATATCTACAAGGATTATTGCATAGAGAATCAGATAAAGAATCAGAAGAAGTGTAAAGGTTGTCCTGTCATACCACTCTCCTATATTGCTACCCACCTGAACTATGACAATCTGCGTGATAATAGCAATTATGGACACAATTGTTCCTGAAAACAAAAAGCCAAAGGCCTTTGTTTTTCTGGGCTTTGTAAGAATCATAAAAATAAGGAGTAAAATAGCCATAAGTAAGCTAGCATACTCTACTATAATCTCATATTTCAAACCAGAATGTCTTATAATGCCAAACATTTTAACCCCTCACAAGTTAACTGTTTATCGCACATAAAAATACTATAGATAAATCGTAACATATATGTATCAAAACCATTTAAAGAAAGCCTAAAAAAAACATAAACTACACAGAAAAAGAGCCCTGCGGCAATGCAGAAATGCAAAGCCGCAAGACTCTTTAATACGATTCTTAATTAGTCTTCAGCGCTGTTTTCCTTAACCTTTTCAGCCCTTGCTGCTACCTCCTTATCCTGGATGTCTGAAGGAGCCTGCTCATAGCGGACGAATTCATAAGCATAATCTCCTGCGCCACCGGTCATGGAGCGAAGTGTAGTGCAATATCCGTAAAGCTCCATCATAGGAATGTCAGCTTCGATAACCTGTTTTCCGTTTCCTGTAGGATTCATTCCAAGAACGCGTCCGCGTCTCTTGTTGAGGTCACCCATTACATCACCAGTATATGCATCCGGCACTGTAACTTTAAGGTTTGCGATAGGCTCAAGAAGTACAGGAGTTGCTTCCATGAATCCCTTCTTGAAGGCGTTACTTGCTGCAACCTTGAATGCCATTTCAGAAGAATCTACCGGATGATAAGATCCATCATAAAGAGTAGCCTTAACACCAACTACAGGATAGGCTGCAAGAGGTCCTCTTCCTGATGCCTCAGCGATACCCTTCTCAACTGCAGGGAAATAGTTCTTGGGAACTGCTCCACCTACAACTTCCTGTTCAAATACATAGGGCTTTGAAGGATCACCTGAAGGCTCAAAGCGCATCTTAACGTGACCATACTGACCATGTCCACCGGTCTGCTTCTTATACTTATACTCAACATCAGAGTTCTTGCGGATTGTTTCTCTAAAAGCTACCTTCGGCTTGTCGAGATCAACTCCAACCTTGTACTCGTTAAGGAGCTTAGATACTGCGATCTCAAGGTGCATATCACCCATACCATAAATAAGTGACTGATGATTCTCAGCATCATTTACAACCTTAAGAGTAGCATCCTCAGCTGAAAGCTTAGCAAGAGCCTGTGCGATCTTATCAATATCAGCCTTGTTCTGAGGCTTATATCTCATGTATGTATAAGGCTCTGAAATATCCATCTTAGCGTACTGTACAGGATTTGCCTTAGTTGAAAGGGTATCACCTGTGCTTACGTCAAGCTTCTGGAGAGCACCAAAGTCACCTGCATGAAGCTCAGGAACTTCGATAGTTTTATTGCCCTGCATTACATAGATCTTACCGATCTTAAGCTCAACGTCCTTATTTGAATCATACATAAGATCATCAGTCTTAATAACGCCGGAGCGAACCTTTATCATTGAATACTTTCCGATGAAAGGATCCATCATTGTCTTAAATACAAAAGCTGTCTTAGGTTTTGAGAAATCGAAGTTTGCTTCGAAGATCTCATTTGTCTTCATGTTAATACCTGCCATCTTGCGGTTTTCAGGTGAAGGCATGTACTTAACGATATCATCAAGAAGTACGTAAATACCCTGAGCAAGTATGCTTGAACCCATCTCGATAGGAACAATTGAACCATCACATACATTGGCTCTAAGAGCTGATCTGATCTCCTGCTCTGAGAAGGTCTCACCACTAAAGTAGCGATCCATGAACTCTTCAGAAGTCTCTGCAACAGCTTCCATAAGTGTATCTCTGTACATCTTAAGGTATTCCTGATTGTACTCGGGAACTTCGCACTCAATAGCGTCCTTACCTTCCCATCTAAAGCCCTTCTCCTGGATTACGTTAACGTATCCTACAAACTTCTCATTTTCACGGGTAGGAAGATTGAACGGAGCGATCTTCTTTCCATATTTATCAACAAGGTCCTGAACAACCTGTCTGTAAGAAGCATCATCAATATCCATATCTGATACAAAGAACATTCTTGGAATGTTGTACTTTTCACAGAGGTCCCATGCTCTCTCTGTTCCGACTTCGACACCGGCCTTACCGGAAACAACGATGATTGCTGCATCTGCAACGCTCATAGCCTCTTCTACTTCACCAACGAAATCGAAAAATCCGGGTGCATCAAGAACATTTATCTTATGATCATCCCACTCAAGCGCAATATTAGTTGTGCTGATTGAGAACTGTCTCTTCTGCTCTTCCTTATCGAAATCACTTACAGTATTTCCATCAGCCACCTTTCCCATTCTGGAAGTAATGCCTGCAAGGTAAGCCATAGCTTCTGCTAAAGAAGTCTTACCTGCACCCCCATGGCCGAGAAGTACCACGTTACGAATTTTGTCAGTAGTGTAAACCTTCATATCTAGTCCTCCAGTAAATATTAATTTTGGGTAAAAATACATGAGACATGTTTAGAATTTCCCCCAACCCTTTATAACATTCTACTAAAATTGTGTGTGCAATTCAAGTAATTCAGTTGATTTTGCACATACACTGCCAATTCCATGATCATTTTTCTCCCCTCAAAATACAGGGGTGGGGCCGACCTTCTTTCTGCCACCTTTTGACTGGTATATTACCCTTGCAGCACTTTATGTTTGCCCCACGTGAGGCTCGCTCCGCAAAGCATAAAATCAGCCCGGTTCTTTTCCTTTATTATATACAAGAAGCAGAAAACTCAAATCTGGACAGGCGAATTATCAGGCATCCCCGCATTTGAGCGGGGATACATGATAATAAACGCCGTCAGATTTTCAGACAGTCTGCTTCTTGCATAAGATCAAAGAACGGGGCTGATTTTATTGCGTCGCTACTGGCGCCTCACGTGGAGCAAAATGACTATCCCATATATTCCAAGTAGAACAAATGAAATCAAAGAAACCAACACCGCTATATCAGGATATCCTTTATTTGTCGCAAAACAAACCGGTATTCCGCAAAAATCAATTATCGTATGCAGTATGATTGGAACCCATAGATTACGTGTTTTAACATAAACCGCACCGAGGTATACACCGAGGCCGGTAGCCCATAACGCTTTACACACAATTGTAAATAAAGGCTGTCCGATTGCCCCGAAAATGTGCCCTGCCCCAAACAAAACAGATGTTATAAGAATTGCATACAGCGTGGCATTTTTCCTATCACCAAACGCATTCTCCAAAATATTTTGCATTAATCCTCGCAGATAGAGTTCCTCCATAATTCCAACGCCGACATAATACAGAATTCCCTCTATCAATACGCGCCATACTGTAGGAGAATTATCGAGCGGATAAAGACCTATGCAAAATGATATTGCAACTGCCACTGTAGCTACAAGCGCCAAAAGGCCATACCTTTTAAGACCGGATATTATTCCCTCCTTGCGAAGGCCAAAAATCCAGTCTTTAAGCACTGTTTTCCGGAATATCCCACATATAATAAATGCAAGAATAAAATTCAACATCAATGCAAAATAAATTGGCTCTACATCTTTAAAATGGATATCGCAAAACAATAAAGCGGGTAATACGGTCATCTCCATAAAAGTCATGATAAGCGTCAATATAATCGCACATACTGTTTCTGCATTTTTACTTTTTTTCATACTACTTTTTCTTCTTTCAATTTTCTTTTCTAAAAAACCGCTTAGAATTCATATTCTTTATCTCCCTCACTATCAAATGAATTCATACTTTATAGAATATATGTTAACAATAGGTAACCGTCAACAAGTCTTTAACTGAGTGACACAAAAACTTTAAGGAATTAGCTCCTGTTCGTTGATTTTCGCACTTTAAAGTGATATAGTGGTTAGGATCTATAAACTTTTGTATAAGGCACGAGGTATTAAAAATGGATTTTAGCAAATTGACATGCGGTTTTATTGGGCTAGGACTTATTGGTGGTTCCATGGCGAGAGCCTTAAAAGAGAAGGAACCTTCTATCCGCATAATCTCATATACACCACATCCCGAGACATCACTTAAGGCAAAGGAAGACGGAATTGTTGACGAGGCAGTTACTGCTATTGATGAGAGTTTTTCAGAGTGCGACTACATTTTCCTGTGTGCTCCAATCGAGAGAAACAATGACAACCTTGAGACATTGAAGCCTTTCCTTAATGAGAAGACAACAATCACTGATATCGGTTCAGTAAAGACAAGTATCCATGAAAAGGTCAAAGAGCTTGGGCTTGAAGCTCAGTTTATCGGTGGGCATCCTATGGCAGGTACTGAGAGGATCGGCTATATCAATTCCAAGGCATCAATCCTTGAGAATGCTTACTACATACTTACAAAGACACCTCTAACAACAGACGAGAGACTTGATAATTACAGGCAGCTGGTGGAACTTATGGGCGCTACTCCCCTTATCATTCCTTATGA
>JAILPB010000040.1 GCA_024690485.1 Butyrivibrio sp.
GGCATAGAACCGACTTACCTAAAGGATGTTGTTTGTCCTGACTGCGGCGGAAGGATCATAAAGAAATCCATTGGTTTTGGATGTGAGAATTATAATTCAGAAGATCCTGAGTCCTGTAAGTTTTTTGTTTGGAAAATTGCCCAGAAGCAGATTTCCGAAAGTAATGTAACGGAGCTTTTAAAAAACGGAAAAACCGGAACTATAAGGGGCTTTAAGAGCAAGGATAAAAAGAGCTTTGATGCCTGTCTTGTACTAAAAAAGAACGAGGAAGGAAAAGCTGAGATCGGCTTTGATTTTGAGAATGTTGAAGCAAAGACAGTAAAGGGAGTTACCTGTCCTGTGTGCGGAGGCGAGATAGTAAAAACTTCCTTTGGATATGGATGCAGTAATTATAAGAAGGATGATCCTGAGAACAGCTGCAAGTTTAATATCGGAACTATTGCAGGTTATAAGCTTAAGGATGCTCAGGTAAAAGAACTTTTGACTGATGGTATCACGCCCCTTATAAGCGGCTTTAAATCAAAGTCCGGAAAGCCCTTTGACGCAAAGCTTACCCTTAGCAAAGATGAAAAATGCAAAGTCACAGGCGTTAAGTTTGTATTTGAAAACGAAGACGATGTTATGGAAAACCTTAAGTGTCCAAAGTGCGGCAAAAGAATAATAAAAGGTCATCTTGGTTATAGGTGCGAGGACTATAAAAAGGGCGATGAGGGCTGCAACTTCTTTATCGGTAAGATAGCCGGAGTCTTTTTATCCAAGGAGGATGTGACAAAGCTTCTTACCGAGAAAAAGACCGACACGATTGCGGGCTTTACAAGTAAGAAGGGAAGTGCCTTTGACGCTAAGCTTGTGCTTGATGAGAACCACAATATCGTCTTTAATTTTGACTGACAAAACATAGGATGCTATATTTAAACCCTACGTGTTATTTTGAAATACAAATTCTTTTTTGAAAGGATATTATCATGCAGGAATATTCAATTAGTAATTTATATGATTTAAACGAGACAATCGCAGCAGACCTTTTTAAGGGCGTAACTTACCCTTGGGAGGTTCTTCCCAAGATTAATGACTTTATTCTTGAACTTGGAAAAACTCTTTCACTGGATGAGTTTGAAAAGAGAGGCGAGGATGTATGGATTCACAAGAGTGCTAAGGTTTTTAGCTCAGCTTATATAGGTGGCCCCTGCATCATTGATGCTGACGCCGAGATCAGACAGTGCGCATTCATAAGAGGAAGCGCTATTGTAGGAAAGGGAGCTGTTGTTGGAAACTCAACTGAGCTTAAGAATGTAGTTCTCTTTAACAAGGTTCAGGTTCCTCACTACAATTATGTTGGCGATTCAATACTTGGCTTTAAGTCACACATGGGTGCAGGATCGATTACTTCAAATGTTAAATCAGATAAGAAGCTTGTTGTAGTAAAGAATGGAGCTGACGATCAGGTTGAGACAGGTCTTAAGAAGTTTGGAGCTATGCTCGGTGATAATGTTGAAGTGGGATGCGGATCAGTCCTTAATCCCGGAACAGTAATAGGCAGAGAGTGCAATATTTATCCTTTATCATCTGTTCGCGGATGCATTCCCCAAAAGCATATCTTTAAAGATAAAGACAACATAGTTGCAAAATATTAATTGCTGCTTTTATGATTGTCACTAGGACAAATAATAATTTACTATTTGACGAACACTCCAACTCGGTATTATACTAGGAAAGGAAATTTCTTATACAATAGAGGAGGGTGAAAATGGCAGCAATTAAGACAAAGATTGAGCTTCAGTATGGTGACAAGTCAGTCTCACAGGAGGATCTCGTATCAAGAGCTAAGAAGGCCTTTGAGGAGAAGTACAACGTAAAGGGTTTAAAGAGCATGGAACTCTATGTAAAGCCTGAGGATGGCAAAGCGTATTATGTTGTAAACCATGAGATGACAGGTGATATTGAGCTGTAAATCAAGGTATATCAAGAGGCGGACAGATTTTTATCTGTCCGTCTTTTTTCGATTTTTCTTATTACCAAAATAATGGTAGTATTCTGTATTGGAAATAAAAATATCGAAATGGGATTTATATATGGAAAAAGAGTTATCGAATGAAAAAGAATTAAATAAATTACAAAGCTGTGAATTGTTTCTTCTTGATATGGACGGAACCCTGTATCTTGGAGATGAAGTGTTTGATGGGGCTGTAGATTTTATTCGCACTTTGGAAAACAGCGGAAAAGACTATATTTATCTAACTAACAATTCATCAAGAGCAGGGGCGGATTATGTCACAAGGCTTAAAAGGCTTGGATTTCCCTGCGAAGAGAGAAATGTCTTTACATCAGGCATGGCTACAGCTATGTATTTAAATGACAACTACGTGGGCAGAAATGTATTTGTCATGGGAACAAAGACTTTTTATAATGAGCTGAAAAAAGCCGGAGTAAAGGCCTTTAATGCCACTGAGTATGATGAGACAGTAAGAAGCATGGGAGCAGTCAGCGCTGATAATCTAAATGGCGATTACAGCGCAGATGACAAATTTGAAAATCCTGTTGTATGCGTTGGCTTCGATACGGAGCTTGTATACAGAGACCTGGATCTTGCAGTGCATTTCCTTCGCAAAGACGCTCCTTTTATCGCAGCAAATCCCGACTGGGTTTGTCCTATGCCAAAGGGTGAGGTTCTTCCTGACTGCGGAAGTATGTGTGCTCTTTTAACTCATTCATCAGGAAAAGAGCCTACTTATATTGGAAAGCCAAACAGGAACATGGTTGATATAATCGCTAAACAAAGAGGCCTTACTAATGATAAGATCTGCTGCGTTGGCGACAGACTTTATACTGATATAGCAGTTGCTCAAAATGCAGGCAGTGTCTCTGTTTGCGTATTGTCCGGTGAGTGCACGAAGGAAGAGATTGCTCAGTGTGACCGTCTTCCGGACTACACAATGGGAGACGTAAAAGAACTGGCAGGGTATATCAAACGGTAAACAAAAAGGATCATACATCTTAATTTTTCACAAAATAAAGGTGTATTTTTTTACGAAAAATAGGCATTTTCGATTTGTTTTAACTGATTATAGGAAGTATAATGATGAATAGGGTTTTTCAAACCTTAAACATTTTTTTCGAGAGAGTAATGGGGATTGGTTGTATGGATATTGGAGGACTTTTAAAAGAGCTGTTATTAGAGGATAAAGTGGCTATTCACTTTGACTTTATGAACGGCTTTTTTGATATTAATCGTTCGATAGTTATAAGCTGGGTCATTATTTTAGTACTCATACTTTTCATGTTATTTATCACAAGCAACATGAAGGTTCATAATATATCGAAAAAACAGCTTATAGCAGAGCTTATTGTTGAAAAGCTAAGAGGCATAACCTACGGAATGCTTGGAGAAGAGGGCCTAAGATACAGGGATTACATGGTGGTTGTTCTGGTGTTTATAGGAGCATCCAATCTGGTTGGTCTGTTTGGTCAGACGCCGCCTACAATGGATCTTAATGTTACTGCATCCCTTTCACTTATGAGTATCATCCTGGTGGAAGCTGCAGGCATTAGGAAAAAGGGTATGAAAAAATGGGTTAAGTCCTTTGCTGAGCCCATGGCAGTCGTAGCTCCAATGAATGTTCTTGAGCTTGCAATCAGACCACTTTCACTGTGCATGCGACTATTTGGTAATATCATCGGTGCAACGGTCATCATGGAACTTTTAAAGATGGCTGTTCCTGTGTTTATACCGGCTGCATTTAGCTTGTACTTTGACTTGTTTGACGGACTTATTCAGGCTTATGTATTTGTATTCTTAACTTCGCTCTACATAAAAGAAGCGGTTGAATAATAATCTTAATTTAAAAATGGAGGATTTTTAGTATGGATTTAACTACACTTGGAGCAGCTATTGCTGCATTTACAGGAATTGGCGCAGGTATTGGTATCGGTATTGCTACAGCAAAGGCAGTGGACGCTGTTGCTCGTCAGCCCGAGGCAGATGGTAAGATCATGAAGCTCCTTCTGCTTGGTTGCGCTCTTGCAGAGGCAACTGCTATTTATGGTTTCGTAGTAGCTATCATGATCCTTTTTGCTACAAAATAAACTTGAAGAATCAGAACTTTTTTGTAAAGGGGAAAAAACGTGTTAAGTGTAACTGTAATGAACATAATCTATAACGTGATAAATCTTCTTGTTCTTTTTATTGCGTTCAGGCTCATTCTCTTTAAGAGGGTTGATAGCGTCATGACTAAGAGAAGAGATGAGATCGATCATGCCACTGATTCAGCTAAGAAGATGGAAGCTGAGGCAGAAGCCTTAAAAGAGGACTATTCCAAAAAGCTTCAGGAAGCTGATAAGGAATGTGAGAGCATTATTTCGAAGTCTAGACAGGACGGCTTTGATGAATATGAGAAGATAGTTGGAGAAGCCAAGGAAAAGGCTGATCAGATTATCACAGAAGCAAGGCATAATGCACAGATTGAAGCCCAGAGAGAGAAGGATGCATATATTTCAGAGCTTACAGATCTCGTAGTTCATGCTGCTAATAAGATCGCTGTTTCAAAGCATGACGAAGAGTCAGATAAAGAGCTTTATAACAAGTTTATTTTCGAAGCTATTGAAAAGAGTAATTAAAAATCCAGAGGTTTTATCACATGATAAAAGACGATAACAGAGCAATCCTTAGATATTCCACAGTTGCTCCGGATGAGGGGCAGACCGCTCAGATTAGAGATACTCTTGCCAAAAAGTTTGGCAATGAGAATCTTGAACTTGAAGTAATTCAGGATTCCAGAGTTAATGGCGGATTTATTGTCACCTACGGCAATTTTGAGTATGACTGGAGTGATGAAGGAAGAACCAGACAGCTTAAGGAGTTAATAGCTCTTACTAAAAAGAGAAATAATGCAAGTGCAGAACAACTTGTTTCTATAATCAGAGACCGTGTATCTACCTTTGACCTTAAGGCAGAGGGAAAAGAAGTTGGACGAACTGCCTTTGTTGGTGATGGTATCGCCAATGTTGTTGGTATTGACCACGCCTTTTACGGTGAGATCGTTCAGTTTGATGATGGTACAAAGGGAATGGTTCAGGATATCAGAGATGATCATATCGGTATCATTCTGTTTGGCTCCGATGAAGGTATAAGACAAGGTTCAAGATGCGTCCGCACATACAAGCAGGCAGGAATCCCTGTCGGCGAAGCTTTCATTGGCAGAGTTATTGATGCACTTGGTAATCCTATAGATGGAAAAGAAGATATTAAGACTGATGTCTACAGACCCGTAGAGGAGCCGGCTCCGGGAATCATCGAGAGACGCTCTGTTAATGAGCCTATGGAAACAGGTATTTTGTCAATTGATACCATGTTCCCTATAGGAAGAGGACAGCGTGAGCTTATTATCGGCGACCGTCAGACCGGTAAGACATCTATTGCTATGGATGCGATCCTTAACCAGAAGGGCAAGGATGTAATCTGTGTTTATGTTGCTATTGGACAGAAGGCAAGTACTATTGCCAAGATCATAAATACCTTTAAAGAGTCAGGTGCCATGGAGTACACAATTGTTGTAGCTTCTACAGCATCTGATACAGCACCTCTGCAGTATATTGCACCCTATGCGGGAACGGCTATGGCTGAGTATTTCATGCTCAAGGGAAAAGATGTGCTAATAGTTTATGATGACCTGTCAAAGCATGCGGTGGCTTACAGAGCATTGTCCCTTCTTTTGGAGAGATCACCGGGACGAGAGGCATATCCCGGAGATGTATTCTATCTCCATTCAAGACTTCTTGAGAGATCAAGTAAACTTTCAAGTGAGCTGGGAGGAGGGTCCATAACAGCCCTTCCTATTATTGAGACTCAGGCAGGTGACGTATCAGCGTATATTCCTACCAATGTTATCTCTATTACAGATGGTCAGATTTTCCTTGAGTCGGATCTGTTCTTTGAGGGCATGAGACCTGCTGTAAACGTTGGCCTTTCTGTTTCTCGTGTAGGTAGCGCAGCCCAGACCAAGGCTATGAAGAAGGCTGCGGGAAGTATAAGAATAGATCTTGCGCAGTACAGAGAGATGGCTGTATTTACCCAGTTTGCATCAGACCTTGATGAAACAACCAAAGAACAGCTTCGCCACGGCGCAGTTTTGATGGAACTTTTAAAGCAGCCCCTTGGAAAGCCCTATGCAATGCATGAGCAGGTAATTCTTCTTGTGTGTGCTAATGGCAAGAAGCTTGATTATGTTCCCGTAAATCAGATAAAGGAATACAAGACGGGACTGCTTAATTACTTTAAGGAAAATAAGCAGGATATTATAAATGATCTTGTTAAATCAAGGGATTTGAGTGATGGCACAAAGAAAGCCATTCTCGAAGCAGCAGATGAATATGACAAGATAAACAATGAGAGACTTAAGGCTGAGCTTAAGAAGAAAAGGAAAAAGCTTAATCTTAGACAAGTAAGGTGATTTTCTAGTGGCAAATATTAAAGAGATTCGCGATCGTATAGGAAGTGTTCGCGATACGATGAAAATTACAAATGCGATGTATATGATCTCTTCCAATAAGATGCGCAAGGCAAGAAAGCAGCTTACAGAGACGGAGCCTTATTTCTATGCGCTTCAGTCAATGATTGCCAGAGTTGCAAGGCATCTGCCGGAAGGAACAGAGGACGTCTTTTTGGAGACAAGAGATGATATACCTTTTAAGTCCAGAGCAAAGGGCTATCTTGTTCTTACAGCTGATAAGGGACTTGCCGGTTCCTTCAACCACAATGTACTTAAAGCTGCTGAGGATCATATAAGAGAGAATAACAATCTTAAAAACTATAAGCTGTACGTTGTTGGTGAGCATGGTCGTCACTACTTTACAAGACAGGGCTTTCCTATTGAAGAGAATTTCAGGTATACAGCTCAGAACCCGAATCTTGACAGGTCCAGGGATATTTCCTCAGTTATTATCGATGATTTCAGAAATCACGTAATTGACGAGGCCTACGTTGTTTATACGACGATGAAGAATTCCATAACCTGTGAGGTTCAGCTTAAGAGAATACTTCCTCTTGATATTATTCAGGAGTCCAGAAGTAAGTACCTTCCAATTGACACCTACAACGAGGAATTCATTTTTGATCCGAGCCCCGAAGCTATTTTGGATAATATTGTTCCTAATTTCATTAATGGATTTATATATGGTGCTTTGGTTGAGACCTTCTGTAGTGAGCAGAATTCCAGAATGATGGCCATGGATAATGCCAATAAGAATGCGACCGAGATGATCGGTCAGCTGACTAAGCAGTATAACAGACAACGTCAGGCAGCTATAACGCAGGAGATAACTGAGGTTGCCAGCGGAGCCAGGGCCATGAAGAGAGCCAAGGCCGCAAAGATGAGAAAACAAGCCATGCTTGATGAAGCAAAGAGGACAAAGAGTTGAATAATAATGGTAAGATACTACAGGTCATGGGACCTGTAGTGGACGTAGAATTTGAATATGGAAGTCTCCCCTACATAAGTGATGCCCTTGAAGTTATGATTGAGGATAAAAAGGGCGTAATGGAGGTAGCTCAGCATATCGGCGACAATGTTGTAAGATGCATTATGCTTACAGCTAGTGAAGGCCTTGCAAAGGATATGCCTGTTTACCAGACAGGTGGACCAATCAGCGTTCCTGTTGGAAGAAATAACCTTGGAAGACTTTTCAATGTTCTTGGAGAGACAATAGATCAGGGACCATCCCTTAAGTCAGAAAAACACTGGTCGATTCACAGAGATGCTCCAAAGCTTTCAGATCAGAGCCCGGTTGTTGAAATCCTTGAGACAGGTATTAAAGTTATCGATCTTCTTGCTCCCTACGCAAAGGGCGGTAAGATCGGACTTTTTGGAGGAGCCGGAGTAGGAAAAACCGTTCTTATTCAGGAGCTTATCCAGAATATTGCAACTGAGCATGGCGGATACTCTATTTTTACCGGTGTTGGAGAGCGTTCTCGTGAAGGTAATGACCTGTGGACTGAGATGAAGGAGTCAGGAGTTCTTGAAAAAACTGCCCTTGTTTTCGGCCAGATGAATGAGCCTCCGGGAGCTCGTATGAGAGTTGCTGAGACAGGACTTACAATGGCAGAGTACTTCAGAGACAGAGAGCGCCAGGATGTGCTTTTGTTCATAGATAATATTTTCCGTTTTGTACAGGCTGGTTCTGAGGTTTCATCACTTCTTGGACGTATGCCCTCAGCCGTAGGTTATCAGCCTACACTTGCTACTGACCTTGGTAAGCTGCAGGAGAGGATTGCTTCAACAAGTAATGGATCCGTAACTTCTGTTCAGGCCGTATATGTTCCTGCAGATGACCTTACTGATCCTGCACCTGCAACAACTTTCGCTCACCTTGATGCGACTACGGTTTTATCAAGAAAAATTGTTGAGCAGGGTATCTATCCTGCCGTTGATCCCCTTGAATCTTCAAGCCGTATTCTTGAAGCTGACGTGGTTGGAGAAGAGCATTACTATGTTGCAACCAGAGTTCAGGAGATGCTTCAAAAATATAAGGAACTTCAGGATATCATTGCAATTCTTGGTATGGATGAGCTTGGAGAAGAGGATAAGCTTACAGTTTACAGAGCCCGTAAGATTCAGAGATTCCTTTCTCAGCCTTTCCATGTAGCTGAGACATTTACAGGTGTTAAGGGAGTATATGTTCCTCTTAAGGATACTATTAAGGGCTTTAAGATGATCATTGAAGGTAAAATGGATAAATATCCTGAGGCTGCATTCTTTAATGTAGGTAAGATCGAAGATGTTATCGCCAAGGCAAAGACTCTTAGCGGTGAGGCGACTGCTGAAAAGTAATGGTGTCATGACTTTAGGATACTAATTCTAAGGAGCGAAGATTTGGAGAAGAAAACCTTTGGACTTCAGGTTATGTCCATAAACGGTGTATTTTATAACGACAGAGCTTCTGAGATAATTCTTCCTTGTATAGACGGAGAGTATGCAATACTTCCCGGTCACGAGGAACTGATTCTTGCTATTTATAATGGTAAGATGACAATCAGGGATGCGATCGGTGACAGAATTGATGTAATTGTCGGAAGAGGATCATGTCAGGTCGCTAACAACAGAGTAATTGTCCTTGTTGATACCGCGGAGAAACCTGAAGATATTGATAGAAACAGAGCTCAGAGAGCTCTTGAAAGAGCAGAAGAAGAAATGCGTCAGAACAAATCCATAAGAGAGTACTATACTGCACAGGCTGCCATGGCGAGAGCTTTGACCAGGCTTAAGCACTCTCAGGATTATGGAATTGACTGATTTTGTTGGAGTGGGATATTTTGAATAATAAAACTAAGAATGCAGGTTATGAATACTTTATTGATATGATAAAGGCCATTGCCTGCATTTTTATAATTTTAATACATTGTAAATTCCCGGGTAAATGCGGAGATATTTTTCAGGCCTTCGCAAGATTCGGCGTGCCTATGTTCTTTGCAATCTCAGGAAGATTTCTTTTGCCAGATGGCATTTATGATAAAAAGGATATAAGAAAAGTTATGGCCAGAAAGATAGCGGCTCTTGTAAAGACTACGATCTGTCTATGGCTTTTTTATACCATATACTCATTGTTTTATTTCTTAAATGCAGGGGAAACTTTTTTTTCCTGGATTCACGAAAAGTTTAATCTGCTTGAATTTTCCAGACTTATTCTTTTTAACTCAGGTAAATTCATATACGATTATTCCAGTGTCTTTGACCATATGTGGTTTTTATTTGCCTTGATATATGTGTATGCTTTGGTATTTATATTTGCAGGTGTTCTTAGAAAATGGGCACCTTTTCTGGTTGTTATCCTTACAGGCTTTTTGTTCTTTGGCGAGCTCCTTCAGGTATATTATCCCATAAGGCCCTTTGATATAAGCATCTCCACCTGGTATATAATGAGAAACTGGCTTTTTGTGGGCGTTCCTTTTACTATGCTTGGATTTTGCATCAGTGAAAATAGAGATACGGTCTCGATTCTGAAGAGTAGATTTGCCGGAATAATTCTTGCTACTTTGGGTATAGTAAGTACTTTAGTTGAATATCACCTTTGGGCTGTTAAAGAAGTATACTTTGGTTCATTCCTTATAGTGCTTGGACTCCTTATAATAGCTAACTCTGTACGCATAGACAGGGACAACTTTTTATCTGTATTTGGAAGGAAACTATCAGCGAATGTTTACTACATCCACGTGTTTGTAATATCATTTTCCAGCCTTTTACTTGATCATTTTTACCCTAAGATTTATGACTACGATTTCTATTTTTGGATAAAACCGTTACTTGTAATAGTGCTTACTATTTTTATATCATTGTTGATGTATCTTTTCCGAGGTATTACTATAAAACGAAAACAGTAGTGCTATAGGGCATTTACTATTGTTTAAGAAAACTGTTATCATTTGGGAAAGACTATTTAAAGATTGGATTACTAATATTAATGACCAGAGATGAATTTTTAAAGTATGTAAGTTCAAAGGGTATCACATTTTTAGATGGAGCTACCGGAACAAATCTGATGAAGGCGGGCCTCCCTGCCGGAGCATGCACTGAAGAGTGGGTGCTTGAACATCCCGATGTAATTTTAAAACTTCAAAAGGAATATGTGGAAGCCGGAAGCGATATTATATATGCGCCCACTTTTACCGGAAATAGAATAAAGCTGCAAAACTTCGGTCTTGTAGACAGGCTTGAAGAGATTAATACAAAGCTTGTTGAGATTGCCAAAGAGGCTGCTGCCGGAAAAGCCCTTGTTGCAGGTGATGTAACCATGACAGGAAGACAGCTAAAGCCCGTTGGAGACCTTGATTTCGAAGAACTTATCGAGGTTTATAAGGAACAGATCCGCGCTCTTGATAAAGCAGGTTGCGATCTTATCGTTGTAGAAACCATGATAAGTCTTCAGGAATGCAGAGCTGCTTTGATAGCCGCAAAAGAAGTATCTGATATAGCGGTTATGGTTACTTTGACATTTGAAGGAGATGGAAAAACATTATTTGGTTCTGATGCTAAAACAGCTGCAGTTGTACTTGAAGCTCTCGGAGCCTGTGCTGTGGGCGTAAACTGTTCAACAGGACCTGATAAGATGGCTGCTATCGTTGCTGATATGGCATTTGTAACAAAAGTTCCGATCATTGCCAAACCTAATGCCGGTCTTCCGGTAGCACTTGAGGATGGTTCTACCGGTTATGATATGGATGCAGATGAATTTGTAGATCAGATGAAGCTTTTAATTAATTCAGGTGCATCAATTATTGGTGGATGCTGTGGTACGACACCTGAATTTATAAGTAAGCTAAAAGAAAAATATGGGAATCTTGATCCTTCAGACATCACACTGACTTTCCCTTCAGGGGAAAAGCTCCTTAGAAAGAAGCCCGGTGTCAGATATCTTACCAGTGAAAGAATGACTGTGGCTTTTTCTCTGGACGATCCATTTATGATCGTGGGAGAGAGGATAAACCCTACCGGTAAGAAAAAACTTCAGGCAGAGCTTCGCGAAGGAAAGCTTGATATGGTCTGCGATTTCGTAGCCCAGCAGGAGGAAGACGGAGCAGCAATCCTTGATGTAAACGTTGGAATGGGCGGCGTAGATGAAAAGCAGCTTATGAGTGATGTTCTTGATGAGATCATTCCACTTACTTCTCTTCCTCTTTGTATAGATACAAGTGATGAGAAGACCATGGAGATGGCTCTTAGAAAGTATCCCGGACGTGCTCTGATAAATTCCATATCACTTGAGAAGGATAAGGCTGAGAGATTTCTTCCTTTGGCTAAAAAGTACGGCGCTATGTTCATAGCGCTGCCTGTTGGACCTAAAGGGCTTCCGAATAGTCTTTCTGAGAAGCATGAGTTTATAGATGAGCTTTGTAATAAGGCATATGAGCTTGGCCTTGTAAAAGAAGACATAGTAGTTGACGGACTTGTGGCAACCATAGGAGCAAATCCTGAAGCAGCTAAGGAAACCCTTAGTACAATTTCTTATTGTAAAGAAAACGGACTAGCTACTATTTGCGGTCTGTCCAATATATCTTTTGGCCTTCCCCAGAGGGCTTTTATAAATACTGCATTTTTAACCATGGCGATAGCATCAGGACTTACAATGGCAATCTGTAATCCTTCGCAGGAACTACTTGTAAACAGTGCTTTTGCTTCTGATTTGTTACGACATAAGGAAGAGGCCGATATTCGATATATTGAGAGAATGAACAGATATGACGGTATGACTGTTCAGGTTGCATGTGTTCCTAAGGGACAAAAGCTTATTGCGGTTGATAGTGCATCAGGTGTAGCGCCGGGAAAAGCCGGCGGGTCACTACCTGATAATACTAAGGGACAAACAGCAAACAGCGCTTCAGGCACTAAGGGTTCCGGAGAAAGTGACGGTACCGCTAAAAATCCGACCGACGCTCTTTATGAAACAGTCAAAAGAGATGTAATGAAGGGAAATAAACGCACAATAGAAAGCGACACTATGGAAGCGATAAGTGCAGGGTGTGATCCCAAAAAGCTTTTAAATGATGTGCTTATGCCTGCTATAAATGAGGTCGGAGACCTTTTTGACAAGGGAAAATATTTCCTCCCTCAGTTGATTGCCAGTGCTGAAACTATGAAAATGAGCATTGCAAAACTTGAACCTCTGCTTAAGGAATCAGAAGGAGAGGAAGATAAGGAAAAAGAAACCATTGTAATTGCAACTGTTCATGGGGATATTCATGATATTGGCAAAAATCTGGTTGCGCTTATGCTTAAAAATCACGGTTTTAATGTAATTGATCTTGGTAAAGATGTTCCAAGTGAAAAAATCGTTGATACAGCTATTGCTGAAAACGCTAAAATCATTGCCCTTTCAGCCCTTATGACTACCACAATGCAGGAGATGAAAAATGTTGTAAGGATTGTAGGAGAGAAAAACTGCAGTGCCAAGATAGTCATTGGCGGAGCTGTAGTAACAGAGGATTATTGCTGGGAAATCGGGGCAGACGGTTATTCATCAGATGCTGCAAACTGTGTAAAGATCGTTAAGAATATTTTGAGCATAGAATAATAATTAAGGGGAACTATATAAAGGGAGGAGAGAGTTTATAATTACAGTTATTTTCTGCTATCAGATGAAGGACAGAAGATTATAGAGGTTTGCGGATATATGCCTCTTAATTAACGATATTATGATATACTAAATTACAAGAAGTATTCTATGGATACGGAGGAGTTATTATGAACGGAGCAGAGGCGATAGTAAAATGCCTTTTAGAGGAAAAGGTTGACATTATTTATGGCTATTCAGGTGTAGCGATAGCTCCTTTTTATGATGCTGTGGGTGAGACAGATATCAAACAGGTTCTCATAAGAACTGAACAGAATGCGGCTCACTGCGCAAGCGGCTATGCAAGAATAAGTGGCAAGGTGGGAGTGTGCGCTGTAACAAGCGGCCCCGGAGCAACTAATCTTATTACAGGTATTGCTACGGCTTATGCTGATTCTATTCCCCTTGTATGTATTACAGGTCAGGTTAATTCCGAACTCATCGGAAGTGATGTATTCCAGGAGGCTGATATTACAGGGGCTGCGGAGTCTTTTGTAAAATACAGTTATCTTATTCGTGATGTAAATGATATTCCCAGAATTTTTAAAGAAGCTTTTCATATAGCAAGTACCGGACGAAAGGGCCCTGTTCTTATCGATATTCCAATAGATATCCAACAGGCCGAGATACGCAAATTTGCTTATCCTGAAAAAGTTGAAATGAGAACCTACAAGCCTACTGTTGAGGGTAACGCGGCACAGGTAAAGAAGGTTGTAAAAGAGGTTGCTAAAGCAAAACGTCCTATCATCTGCGTTGGCGGTGGTGTTCATCTATCCGGTGCCATGGCTGAAATAAGGAGATTTGTGAAGGATAACTGTATTCCCGTTGTTTCAACCATGATGGGAATCGGAGTTATGGCTTCAGAGGATCCTTATTATTTTGGTATGGTCGGAAATAATGGAAGACCATATGCCAACAGAGCGCTTAACGAGTCAGATCTGCTCCTTATGGTAGGGGCAAGAGTTGCAGACAGAGCTGTGAACAGACCGGACCTTATTACGGAGAACAAGGTACTTATTCATATAGACGTTGACCCTGCGGAGATAGGTAAAAACGTAGGACCAACCATTCCTCTTGTAGGTGATATTAAGCATATTTTCAAGAAAATTAACGAATACGAGGATGAGGTTGATCTCATTCATGAGAGAACAGAGTGGATCAATACTTTAAAGAAATATAAGGCAGAGATGATTGAAAAAAGACCGGTCATCGATACCGAAAAATTCGTTGATCCAAAGTCTTTTTTGCAGACTCTTTCAAGAAAGCTTCCTTCTGATGCAATCTATATTGCAGACGTTGGACAGAATCAGATATGGTCCTGCAGATGGCACCTTGTAAGAAATGGTAGATTCCTTACTTCAGGCGGAATGGGCACTATGGGTTATTCCATACCTGCTGCCATCGGAGCAAAAATGGCTGATTCCCAAAAGAAGGTTGTGGCTGTTATGGGTGATGGTGCTTTCCAGATGTCCATGATGGAGCTTTCAACAATGAGACAGTACGGAACAAATGTCAGCGTGATCGTATTTAACAACGGATATCTTGGCATGGTTCGTGAATACCAGCATTATGCACTTGATGACCGCTATAACATGGTTGAGCTTCATAACACACCAAAGCTTGATAAAATCGCTGAGGCCTACGACATGAAATACCTTCGTGCTTCTTCCCAAAAAGAAGCCGAGGCCTTAATTAACGAAATCGCAAAGAAGGATGAATGCGTACTCTGCGAAGTTGTGGTTGATCCGCTTGATTTGGCAAAGTAATCGGTTGTACTTAAAAATTTGAGAATATTATATTTATATTTGTTTAAGAGACAGCCTAAATAAATATATATTCCTAGAAAGCCGATTTTACGAAAAGCGTAACGAGGCGACTCTTGGAATAAATATTTATGCAGGCGTCCGTTGGAGGAAATATGAAAAGAATTTATTCAGTTCTCGTCGAGAATAGAGCCGGCGTACTTTGCAAGGTGGCGGGCCTTTTTTCAAGAAGAAATTTTAATATTGATTCTCTGGTTGTGGGCGAAACCAATTCCAAAGATATTTCCTGCATGACCATTGTGTCCAGCGGCGATGAGCGCACAATTGAGCAGATTGAAAAACAGCTGAACAAAAAGCTCGATGTAATAAAGGTTAAGACCTTTAAAGAAAGCATGAGTATCTGCAGGGAGCTTACCCTTCTTAAGGTGCGATACAACCGCGAGAACAGACGCGATATCATGGAGAACTGCGATATCATGAAGGCTCAGATAGTTGATATGAGTAAAAACATGATGATCATTCAGATCTGTGATACCCCTGAAAGAGTAGAAGTTTTTATAGAAATGCTTCGCACTGTTTCAATAGTAGAAATTGCCCGTACCGGAACCGTAGCTCTCACTAAGTGCAACGAGCAAGATAAGTAATTTCAAGGGTTTGCGAGATGCACATTAATTTTAATCAAGTTTACTTGATTAAAAGATGTTAAAAAATATCAATAATTTAAAGTTTTAAAACTTTAAATTATGAAAGTAATTCATTGACTTTGGTAAAAAAAGTGCATATAATTTGATTTAAATTGTCAGATAGAAAGGCTATTACAGACAAATTGTATGGCCTTGTTTTGGAGGAGTATGAAAAAAAAGGTTTTTCAATTGCTTGTTGATAATACATCAGGTGTTCTGACCAGAATTTCAGGTCTATTCGCAAGACGTGGTTATAATATTGAGAGTATCACAGCAGGTACCACAACAGATCCTAACTACACAAGGATAACTATTGTGGCATCAGGAGATGATGTGATCCTTGAACAGATTGAGAAACAGCTCTCCAAGCTGATCGATGTAAGAGATATCAGAGAGCTCGAGCCTGAGGAAAGCGTTTACAGAGAGCTTGCTCTTGTAAAGGTAGAGGCAGGTGAGAAGGAGAGAGAAAACATCATGTCTATTGCCAATATATTCAGGGCAAATATCATCGATGTAAATCCTGATTCACTTATTATCGAGATCACAGGTAATCAGTCCAAGGTAGATGCGCTATTAAAGATGCTTGAGGGAAAGAAAATCCTTGAGCTTGCGAGAACCGGTATTGCCGGCCTTGGAAGAGGTACAGACAAGGTTGTAAACCTTGATGATCTGAAGGATTAAGTCAGTTACGAAATACTCAAACCGAGCATTTTCGCTGAATATATTATTTATAATTTTACGGAGGTAAGAAACATGTCACAGGAAGCACGCATTTTCTATCAGGAAGATTGCAATTTATCACTTTTAGAGGGTAAGACAATTGCTATTATTGGCTACGGTTCACAGGGCCATGCACATGCACTGAACCTTAAGGAGTCTGGATGTAACGTCATTATTGGTCTCTATGAGGGTTCAAAGAGTAAAGAAAAAGCTGAAGCTCAGGGACTTAAGGTATATCCTACAGCTGAAGCAGCAAAGATGGCGGATGTGATTATGATTCTTATCAACGATGAGAAGCAGGCCAAGATGTATAAGGAAGACATCGAGCCCAACCTTGAAGCAGGTAACATGCTTATGTTTGCACACGGCTTCAACATCCACTTTGGTCTTATACAGCCACCTAAGGATGTAGACGTAACAATGATCGCTCCCAAGGCTCCCGGCCACACAGTAAGATCTGAGTATCAGGCAGGAAAGGGAACCCCTTGTCTTGTAGCTGTATATCAGGATGCTACAGGTAAGGCACTTGATAAGGCACTTGCTTATGGTGCAGGCATCGGCGGCGCAAGAGCAGGTATCCTTGAGACAACATTCAGAACAGAGACAGAGACAGACCTCTTTGGTGAGCAGGCAGTCCTTTGCGGCGGTGTATGTGCACTTATGCAGGCTGGTTTTGAGACACTTACAGAGGCTGGATATGATCCCAGAAACGCATACTTCGAGTGTGTACACGAGATGAAGCTCATCGTAGATCTTATCTATCAGTCAGGTTTTGCAGGAATGAGATATTCAATCTCTAACACAGCTGAGTACGGCGATTATGTAACAGGTCCCAAGATCGTTACTGAGGATACAAAGAAAGCAATGAAGAAGATCCTTTCAGATATCCAGGATGGTACATTTGCTAAGGAATTCCTTCTTGATATGTCTGATGCAGGCGGTCAGGTACACTTCAATGCAATGAGAAAGCTTGCAGCTGAGCATCCCGCTGAGCAGATCGGTAAAGAGATCAGAAAGCTTTACAGCTGGAACAACGAGAGCGATAAGCTTATCAACAACTAATTTGAATTGCACTATATACCCCGCTCAATGGGCGGGGTATTATAATATATAAAGAAAAATATTTGCTTCTTCGAGGAGATTATGAACAGCAATAACTATTATTCCAAAAAGCCGCTTAAGACAAGGCTTATCCAGATTGGTGTACTTAGTTTTATTATGTATATTGTAGCGGTATTACCATTTTTTATAAAAAGAGGTATGCCGTTCTTTTATTATGGTGATTACAATGTTCAGCAGATTCCCTTTTATATCGCTGCCCACAGGGCACTTAGGAACGGTGAACTGTTTTGGAATTGGAATATAGATCTGGGTGGTTCACTGATTGGAGACTTTTCATTTTACCTTCTGGGAAGTCCCTTCTTTTGGCTTACATTTCCCTTGGATGAAGTGATGCTCCAGTATGTTATGCCTTTCCTTATGGCATTAAAATACAGCGTCTGTGCAATCACAGCTTATGTATTTATAAGAAGGCATGTGGCAAGAGATGAATCGGCCATGATCGGAGCTCTTCTTTATGCATTTTCCGGTTTTAATGCCTGCAATATTGTCTTTAATCATTTTACCGACGCGGTGGCATTTTTTCCGCTATATCTCTATACCTTTGATATGCTTATGGACGTTGACCATCACAAGGATAACTATGCATTTTATCTAAGCGGCAAAAGGTTCATTGCTTTTACACTTATGACGTCCCTAATGTCAGTAATAAACTATTATTTCTTCTTTGGACAGGTAGTATTTCTCTTAATATATTTTATAGTTTGCTATATTCCCGGAAACCGCGTTAGGACCCATGTACTTATGTTTGTAAGAGCAGCTCTTGGAGGAATCCTTGGATGTATGATAAGCGGATTTTTCCTTTTGCAGGCGGCCCTTGCTGTTAGCGGAAACTCCAGGATAAACAAGTTTATTCTTGGATATGATACTGTTTCATATCCAAGCATGAATATGATTTGGGATATTATCAAAAGCATGGTAATGATTCCGGATATTATCGGTAAGGGAACAGTTTTTTATACATCAACTGTAAAGAATGCGTCCCTCGCTGTTTATCTGCCTCTTTTTGGTCTTGCAGGAGTTATTGCATATTTCTTGAAGTACAAGCTTAAGAAGGATGTACACAAAAGGCTCCTTTTGGTTTGCCTTATCATGGCGATGATACCTGTACTTAATTCATCATTTTCCATGTTCAATGAGGCTTACTACGCAAGATGGTTTTATATGCCAATCCTCTTTATGGCTCTTTGCACTGCAAAAATTGTTGAAAGAGGATCTTCAAAAGAGCTTAAGAAGGGAACGCTTATTTCGGCTATTTTGTTCCTTCTTGTAATAAACATAGGTATTCTTCCCGACTACGGAGATGACGGAAAGCTTGTCTATATGTCCCTTATAGAAAATGACAAGATTTTCTGGAGAAATGTAGTTGGAACAGGGGTAATTACAGTACTTCTTATAATACTGATTTTTGCCTTCCCAAAGTGCATAAGGAATTTCTATAACTTAAAGGATAAGAAGAAAAAGCCTTTAAAGAAGCCATTTATGAGGCTTACGGCTCTTTTATTTGCAACAGTTATTGCAAGTTATGTTTCTCTCTATATTGTTCTTTATAACGGAAGCGGTCTTATCACTGATTACGGTAAAGAAGAATGGGAGCATCAGATGCTTAATACAAGGCCTATTGGTCTTTCTGATGAGTTCTTTAGAGGTGAGACGGATAACACTGCTACAAACTATGATATGGTCTGGGGAATCGGATCTCTTCACAGTTTTATTAGTACAATTCCCGCACAAATTTTTGACTTCTATGAAGGAGTAGGAAATGTACACAGGACTGTAGAAACAAGGATTCCTCAGGAAAAGATAGGCCTTAGGGCTATTGTTTCAGCCAGATATTATATGGAAAATTCCACAATCAACAAGGAAGGAATTTTTAATGACGGAGACGGTATCACAGGATATTACTTTAAAGAGACTCAAAACGGCATAGATATATACGAAAATTCCAATTGCATACCCATGGGATTTGCCTACGATTACTATCTTACAAAGAGTGAGTGGGAAGCCATCGATGATGAGGAGATTCAGGACAGACTCCTATCAGTTGTAATGGTTGTTGATGATGAGGATGAAGGAAAAGTCATTGGTACAATGGATAAGCTTCCTTCAGGATATTATGAAGATATCCTTCCCGATGAGATTTTTGAGAAGAATTGTAATGAGAGAAAGGAAACTTCCTGTAACAGCTTTGAACCTGATACAAGAGGCTTTAGCGCGCAGACAACCAATCTGCAAAAGGAGAGTATTCTCTTTTTCTCAGTGCCAAATGCAAAGGGATTTACTGCAACAGTTGATGGCAACAAAGCAGATATCATAGAAGCAGACTACGGAATGATGGCGATTAAGGTAAATGCCGGAGTTCATGCCATAAGAGTAAATTACATTCCCCAGGGATTTTACGGCGGAATTGTAATGAGCATTGTGGGAGTAATTATTATTAGTTTTTATGCAGTGATTTTTTACAAGAAAAAAGAAATATGATAAATTTTTAATTGATAAGTTGGAGGATGATGAATGAGCGGTATGACTATGAGCCAGAAGATTCTGGCAGCCCACGCAGGTCTTGATCATGTAAGTGCAGGACAGCTTATTGAAGCAGATCTTGATCTGGTTCTTGGCAACGATATCACCAGCCCGGTAGCTATTAAGGAAATGGAGAAATTTAAGGCTACCGGTGTTTTCAATAAGGATAAGATAGCTCTTGTCCCTGATCATTTTGTTCCCAATAAGGATATTAAATCTGCAGAGAACTGCAAATGCGTTAGAGAATTTGCAAAAAGAAATGAGATTACCAATTATTTTGAAGTAGGTCAGATGGGTATTGAACATGCCCTTCTTCCTGAAAAAGGTCTTACTGTAGCGGGAGACCTTATTATTGGTGCAGATTCCCATACATGTACATATGGGGCACTTGGTGCTTTCAGTACCGGTGTGGGATCAACGGACATGGCTGCAGGAATGGCTACCGGTAAGGCTTGGTTCAAGGTCCCTTCTGCGATTAAGTTTAATCTAACAGGAAAGCTTTCAGAATATGTGAGCGGAAAAGATGTCATCCTTCATATCATCGGTATGATCGGTGTTGACGGTGCTCTTTATAAATCTATGGAATTTACAGGCGAGGGCGTAAAATCCCTTACTATGGATGACAGATTTACAATTGCCAACATGGCTATTGAAGCAGGCGGAAAGAACGGTATTTTCCCCGTTGATGATATTGCAATTAAGTATATGGAAGAACATGCACCGGGTAAGAAATTTGCTGCTTATGAAGCTGACACAGATGCCGAGTATGATGAAGTATATGATATAGACCTTTCAAATCTTACACCTACAGTTGCATTTCCTCATCTTCCTGAAAATACTCATACTTTTGATGACATAGGAGATATCAGGATTGATCAGGTTGTTATAGGTTCCTGTACCAACGGAAGAATCGATGATATCAGATGTGCTGCAAAGATCCTTAAGGGAAGAAAGGTTGCAGAGGGTATAAGATGCATCATCATTCCTGCTACCCAGAAGATTTATATGCAGGCAATGGATGAAGGACTTCTTAAGATATTTATTGAAGCAGGCGCAGTTGTTTCTACTCCAACCTGTGGCCCTTGCCTTGGTGGTTATATGGGTATTCTTGCTTCCGGCGAGAGATGTGTATCTACAACAAACAGAAACTTCGTAGGCAGAATGGGAGCTATTGATTCTGAGATTTATCTTGCATCACCTGCTGTTGCAGCCGCAAGTGCTATAACAGGTAAGCTTTCACAGCCGTCAGAAGTGTTATAAAGACTACTACAACCGTTAATTTGTTTTGATATACTTAAAAAGAGGATTTTGGAATGAAAGAAGCAAGAGGAAGCGTTTTTAAATATGGTGATAATGTCGATACCGACGTAATCATCCCTGCTAGATACCTTAATACCACAGATCATGCAGAGCTTGCAGTTCACTGCATGGAAGACATCGATAAGGACTTTATCAAAAATGTTAAAAAGGGCGACATTATCGTTGCTACTAAAAACTTTGGCTGCGGCTCATCAAGAGAGCATGCACCTATTGCAATAAAGGCTGCCGGCGTTTCATGCGTAATAGCTGAGACTTTTGCAAGAATTTTTTACAGAAACAGTATTAATATCGGACTTCCTATAGTAGAATGTAAGGAGGCTGCTGAAAATATTAAGGCAGGAGATGTTGTTTCCGTAAACTTCGATACCGGAGTCATCACAGATGAGACAACAGGCAAGTCCTTCCAGGGACAGGCTTTTCCTCCTTTTATGCAGAAAATAATAGATAGCGAAGGATTGGTAAATTATATCAATGCAAAAGCATAACAAACTTTATATGGTAATACCCTGTTATAACGAGGAAGAGGTATTGCCTGAAACTTCAAAACGTTTAAAAGAAAAGCTACAGAGTCTTATAGCTGCAGGAAAGATATCAGTTGATAGCCGCATTGTATTTGTTAATGACGGCTCTAAGGATAGAACCTGGGAGCTTATTGAGGAACTTCACAATCAGGATCCCATTTTCCAGGGCATTAAGCTCTCAAGAAATAAGGGGCATCAGAATGCCCTTTTTGCAGGACTCATGACTGTTAAGGATATCTGCGACATGGCTATATCCATGGACGCCGATCTTCAGGATGACATCGATGCAATTGATGGAATGATAGATAGCTATCATGAAGGCTCTGAGATTGTCTTTGGCGTAAGAAGTGCCAGAAAGACGGATACTTTCTTTAAGAGATTTACTGCTGAAGGCTATTATCATCTCATGAATAAAATGGGTGCAGATATAGTCTTTAACCATGCGGACTTTAGACTTATGGACAGCAGGGCTCTTGATTATCTCTCAGATTATTCTGAGGTCAATCTTTTCCTTAGGGGAATCGTTCCCATGCTTGGTCTTAAGACGGATATCGTTTATTACGAGAGGTCTGAGAGATTTGCGGGAGAGAGTAAATATCCTCTTTTTAAAATGCTGCAGTTTGCATTTGAGGGTATTACATCCCTTAGTACAAGACCTATCAGAATAATATCTGAGCTTGGCGTGTTTATTTTCTTTGTAAGCGTAGTTGTGCTAATATATTCTCTTGTACGCTACTTTACAGGGCATACAATTCCCGGATGGACTACAACTGTGCTGTCAGTCTGGGCAATTGGCGGACTTACCATGATTTCACTTGGCGTAATAGGTGAATATATAGGTAAGATTTATCTGGAGACAAAGAGTCGTCCCAGGTATTTTATAAGTGAATATCTGGGGGATGCAGATACAGATGTATGCCTTAGAGATAGACAAAAAAGATAAGAAAACGGAGAAATAATAATGGCTAAGAAAACACCTGAGGACTTTAGAAGGGAAAGCCAGGAGAGCTTTCGAGTGAACCTTGCTGAAGGATCCAATGTTAAAAAGGTTATCGGAATCGTAAGTGGTAAGGGAGGCGTAGGTAAGAGCCTTGTTACCGGACTTTCAGCCTGTGCAATGAACAGAGAAGGCTATAAGACAGCTGTTCTTGATGCTGATATTACAGGTCCTTCAATACCTAAAATGTTTGGAGTAGACCCTATCAGATATGCAGATGATAATGGCAATATGATCCCCGCAACTTCTGATAAGGATATTAAGATTGTTTCTATAAATCTTTTAATGGAAAATGAATCCGACCCTGTTATATGGAGAGGCCCTGTTATTGCAGGTGTTGTAAAGCAGTTTTGGGGAGAAACTGCATGGGGCGACGTTGATTATATGTTTGTTGACATGCCTCCGGGAACCGGTGATGTTCCCCTTACTGTTTTCCAGTCACTTCCGGTTGATGGAATAATTGTTGTTGCAACTCCTCAGGAGCTTGTTTCTATGATCGTTGAGAAGGCAATCAACATGGCTAACATGATGAACGTCCCTGTTATCGGAATTGTTGAGAACATGAGTTACATGAACTGTCCTCACTGCAATAAGCCTATTTACGTATTTGGCGAAAGTAAGATTGAGTCTTATGCAGCATCCAAGGGACTTGACGTTCTTGCAAGAATTCCGCTTGATCCTGAGTTCTCAAACAAATGTGATAACGGAAAAATAGAAGAGTACGAACCTGATTTTATGGACTCTCTTGTTTATAAGCTTAAGCAGCTTTGATTTACATATTAGATCAAATATAAAATTTAAAACGTCATAAGGAATTTACCGTAATCGGTACACCTTATGACAAATTTTGGGGGATAATGGTATGAAATGGAAGCCGGGGAAAAAGCAGATTAGTATCATGATATGTACAATAATCTGCGCTTTTGTAATTTTACTTATCTATTATGTTCTTTTTAAGTGGTACAAGATATCTGCTGGTATTAAAGGTATCATGAGTATGCTTGCACCAATTATTACCGGCTGTGTGATCGGATATATTCTTTCTCCTCTTTTGAATTTTATTGAGAAGAAGTTTTTGTATCCGGTATATAAATTTGCCGGTAAGGATCTTGTTGATCCACAATTCAGAAAAAATAAGAAGACCTGCAGAAGCATAAGTGTATTTATGACCATGGCTATATTCTTTGTAATGCTTTATGCCATGTTCATGATCCTTGTGCCGCAGCTGATTCGAAGTGTCAGAGAGATCATATATAGTTTTCCTATATATATCCAGAATCTGCAAAACTATACAGATACTTACTTAAATGACAATCCGTCTATCAGGAAAACCGTTGATAATCTGATCACCAGTTATTCAACTACTGTGATGGATTTTGTTAAGGCGAACTTTGTGCCCAATATTTCAACTGCTCTTCAGATAGTATCAAGGAGTATGATGAATTTTGTGCAGGTATTTTTCTACTTCTTTGTAGGAACAATAGTTGCCATCTATATCCTAAATTCCAAGGAACAGTTTATCGGTCAGGCAAAGAAGACAGCCTATGCTTTCCTTAAGCAGGATTCAGCTAATGAGGTGATAGGAGCTTTTAGATTTGCTCATAATACCTTTACCGGATTTATTATGGGTAAGATTATTGATTCACTTATTATTGGCCTTATCTGCTTTATTGCTATATCAATTTTGCAGGTTCCGTACCCGGTGCTGTTGTCCTTTGCAGTAGGAATAACAAACCTTATTCCGTTCTTTGGACCATACCTTGGCGGAGGCTTTGGCCTTATTCTGCTTATAATGATCAATCCTGTTAAGGCCTTGGTATTCCTTATAACTATAGTTATACTTCAGCAGTTTGACGGTAATATCTTAGGACCCCTTATTTTGGGAAATTCCACCGGCTTATCAAGCTTTTGGGTTATTTTTGCAATCATGTTCTTTGGGGGAATATGGGGACCTGTTGGCTGGCTTATCGGAGTTCCTGTATTTGCTTGTATTTATGCACTCTTTGGACATGTTACCAAGAACAAGCTCAGAGAAAGGAAGCTTCCAAGGGATACCAGCTCATATATTGAGGCTGCTTATATAGAAGATGACAGGATAGTTAAGCTGGATGAGGCTGATAATCTCAAATACTATGTACATAATGATTCTTCAGCTCTTCGCAAGATCTTCAAGTTCTACAAAAAGGGCAAAAGATACATTGAGAATGTGACAAAAGACTGCGACGGAGCCGGAAACGGTGAAGAATCTGATAAGCCTGAAAATAACCATAAAAAGGATGATTTACTTGATTAAAAATAACAAGATTTCTGTCAAAAATTAATTTTGTAATGTATTACAAGATATATTTTAGGTTATATTTGTACCTTGACACTGAAAATCTCGTATTTATAATAATTCTTTAATAAAAACAAAGGAGCAGAGAGTAATGGGGAAAAAGAATTTAGATTGGGCAAGCATTGGTTTTAGTTACCATGTTGCAGATAAGCGCTTTGTATCAAATTTCAAGGATGGAAAGTGGGACGATGGTGAATTAACTACAGATTCTACAATCGTTTTAAGTGAAGATGCAGGTGTGCTCCACTATGCGCAGGAAGTTTTTGAAGGCCTAAAGGCATATGAAACAGAAGATGGACGTATCGTATGCTTCAGACCTGACCTCAATGCAGAGCGTATGGTTGAATCAGCACAGAGACTTGAGATGCCTCCTTTCCCTGTGGAAAAATTCTTAAAAGCTGTAGATGAAGTTGTTAAGGCAAATGAAGACTGGGTACCTCCTTTTGGAAGCGGTGCAACTCTTTATATTCGTCCTGTTATGTTCGCTACAGGAAATGTAATCGGTGTTAAGCCTGCTGATGAGTATCAGTTCAGAATTTTTGTAACTCCTGTAGGTCCTTACTTCAAGGGTGGCGCTAAGCCTATCGTTGTAAAGATTAGTGATTTTGACAGAGCAGCTCCTCACGGAACAGGTAATATCAAAGCTGGTCTTAACTATGCAATGAGTCTTCATGCTATTGTTACAGCTCATGAGGAAGGTTTTGCTGAAAATGTATATCTTGACGCACAGAGCAGAACTTACATTGAGGAGACAGGCGGAGCTAATATCATATTTGTAGATGCTGACGGTAACCTCGTTGTTCCCAAGTCATTTACTAATTCAATCCTTCCTTCAATTACAAGAAGATCGATCGTTCAGGTTGCTAAGGATTACCTTGGACTTAAGGTTGATGAGAGACCTGTTCGTCTTGACGAAGTTCATAACTTCAAGGAAATGGGACTTTGCGGAACAGCAGCAGTAATCTCACCTGTTGGCAAGATCAATGATCATGGTAAGGAAATCTGCTTCGAGTCAGGTATGGAAGAGATGGGACCTGTTATCAAGAAGCTTTATGACACACTTACAGGAATCCAGATGGGCGAGATAGATCCTCCGGAAGGTTGGGTACATGTCATTAAATAAATCCAAAAGAACTTATCTTTTGATGATTGTTGTTACCACCCTGGCATTGATGCTGATGCTTATAACAAAGGTATTTGCCGGTGATGGCAACATGGTTTTGGTTTCTGTTGACGGGGCGGAAATAGAAAGATTTTCTCTTGGCAAAGATACAGAATATGAGATAGAAGGCGTTGGCGGCACAAATCTTCTTGTTATAAAAGATGGATTTGCTTATGTCGAAAGTGCTGACTGTCCCGATTGCCTTTGCGTTAAACAAGGCAGGATTTCCAAGCCCGGAGAAGCCATAATTTGCCTGCCTCACAGGGTAATTATTAAAATTTTAGGAAATGACAAAAAGGCTATAGACATTATGGCCAATTAGTTTTACTATCTATAATTGACTACAAATAAATGATACGCTAATGTATTAAGTTTCTTTAGAATCACAATACATTAGCGTTCTGTTTTTATTTGCAATAAAAATGCTCCGCAGGATGCACAGCTCGCGGATATGAATATATTGCTAAAGCAATCCGCTCGCGCGCGAGAATTTCGCAAGCGAAATTCTATAGTTATTAATTACAAAATGGTTCTACACAATTAAAATATATGACTTAAAAGAGGGTTGTTTTTATGAGTAAAAACAAGGAAGAATGGAAGTTCCCAAGGACAAGACTCCAATGGCTTTGGGACAACATGGAGGGGTACAGAGCCCTCTATGGTCTGGTGGTTCTTGGCACCGTTGTATATAACATGATGCAACTTACTGTGCCATATTTCTCTTCACAAATTGTAGACAGGTTTTTATCGGGGGATAAAGCCAGGGAGAATTTTGCCCTTCACCCGGATGAGTTCTATAAGCTTGTGATCATGATGGTGGTATTTACCGTCATCAGATGCGTTATTGTATACGCAGACTGCGTGGGATATGAGAAAGTTTCCCAGGGAGTCTTGTTCAGAGTGCGCAATTTCCTCTACGACAAGATCCAGAGACAGGATATGAAGTTCTATAGCACCTACAGAACAGGTGACCTTATGACCAGAGTAACCGGCGACCTTGATGCAGTCCGCCACATGGTTGCATGGGTTGTAAGAATGGTTATTGAAGCAGTATCTCTTATTACTGCCACAGGACTTTATTTCTTTTATATGAACTGGAAGATGGCAATATGCCTTCTTGCTATCGCGCCTTTCATTTTTGGCATTATTGTGATGTTTAAAAATCAGGTTGCACCTATGCATAAGCTTCTTCGTGAAAAGCTTGCAAACATGAATACTATAGCCCAGGAGAATATCTCCGGAAACCGAGTTGTAAAGGCATTTGCAAGAGAAGACTATGAGATTGAAAAGTTTGATGACTGCAACAAGGACTATAGGGATACAAATAAAAAGACTGCATATACCTGGCTTAAGTTCTTTCCTATAATCGAAACTACTGCAAACCTGCTGCCTGTATTACTTCTCCTGGTTGGTGGACTGTTCCTTATTGGCGGACAGATGACCATGGGCGAGTTTGTAGCTTTTTCAGGTCTTACCTGGGCTATTTCAAACCCTATGAGACAGCTTGGAAATATTATGAATGAGTTCCAGAGATTTTCTGCTGCTTCTGTTAAGGTTATGGAAATCTATTACTCTGAGCCTGAGATTTTTGACAGTCCTAATGCAGTAGAAATGCCTGAGAGGTTTGATGGAAATATTGAATTTAAGGATGTATCCTTCCAGTATTCTGACGGAAAACTTCCGGTAGTTAAGCATATTTCCTTTGAAGCTAAAAAGGGTCAGACCATTGCTATCATGGGAGAAACAGGCTGCGGAAAGACTTCACTTATCCATCTTATTCCAAGATTCTACGAGCCAACTGGAGGCAGTGTCTTGATAGATGGAGTTGATGTTAAAAATATAAAGCTTCATCAGCTTCGTAAAAATATCGGACTTGCTACACAGGACGTCCTTTTGTACTCAGATACGATTGACGGAAATATTGCATACGGCGATCAGTTCCTTACTAAGGAAGAGGTTGTCAGATTTGCTAAGTATTCCCAGGCTTCTGACTTTATAGCAAAGATGCCTGAGGGCTATGACACAATAGTAGGCGAAAGAGGAGTTGGCTTATCCGGCGGACAAAAGCAGAGAATATCTCTTGCAAGAGCTCTGGCGGTAAGACCATCGATTCTTATTCTTGATGACACAACTTCCGCAGTTGACCTTGAGACAGAAAAGGCCATTCAGGAAAGCCTTAAGAAGCTTGATTTTGAGTGCACTAAGATCATCATTGCCCAGAGAATTTCAACAACCAAGGATGCTGATCAGATCCTTATCATGCAAAACGGTGAGATCACTGAGCGCGGAACACATGACGAATTACTTAAGAAGGGCGGATACTACGCTGAACTTGTTAAGCTTCAGATGGGTGCGTAAAGGAGGGTAAAATGGCCAGAAATACATACAGACAGGATGAAAGATTAGACGAGCCCTTTG
>JAILPB010000049.1 GCA_024690485.1 Butyrivibrio sp.
ATGTCTTGCCTCCTTATTTTTTTGTTGTTGATGAATGCCCTACAGCATGTCATGGCTTCTGAGTAAACAAAAAGAGCCATCTTTGAATTTCTTCAAAAATGACTCTTAATTCCATTTATATTTTATTTGCCAAATCACAAAACGTACTGTATTACACGACTCCGCACGCCCTATCTGCTGTCAAAAATGCTGTCAAATTTCATTTTAACTCTTGAAACCCGCATAAATACTGAGCTTTTTACTTCATGCTCTTAAGTGTCGGGAAGAGCAAAACCTCTCTTATGTTAGCGCTGTTTGTAAGAAGCATGCAAAGTCTATCGATTCCATAACCGATACCGCCGGTGGGGGGCATGCCAATCTCAAGGGCGTTGAGGAAGTCTTCGTCTGTGTGCTCAGCTTCGTCGTCGCCTGCTGCCGCATTGGCATCCTGCATTGCGAAACGCTCTCTCTGATCAATAGGATCGTTCAGCTCTGAGTATGCGTTGCACATCTCCCAAGTGTTGATGAAGAGCTCGAAACGCTCAACCTTCTCAGGATCTGAGGGCTTCTTCTTGGTAAGAGGTGATATTGCAAGAGGATGATCCATGATGAATGTAGGCTGGATCAGCTTCTCTTCGCAGAACTCCTCGAAGAAGAGGTTGATGATGTCGCCCTTAGTATGGCGATCCTCAAACTCTATGTGGTGCTCCTTAGCAATAGCCTTAGCTTCTTCGTCTGTCTTAACAGCATCGAAGTCAACACCTGCGTACTTCTTGATAGCGTCATTCATTGTGAGGCGCTCAAAGGGCTTACCGAGGTCGATGATGTGATCACCGTAAGGAACCTGGGTTGTGCCGCAAACCTTCTCAGCGAGGTAACGGAACATGCTCTCTGTAAGCTCCATCATACCTTCATAATCTGTATATGCCTGATACAACTCCATAAGTGTAAACTCAGGGTTGTGTCTTGTATCTGTACCTTCGTTTCTGAATACTCGTCCGATCTCATATACTCTCTCAAGACCACCAACGATAAGTCTCTTAAGGTAAAGCTCAAGTGAAATACGAAGCTTTCTCTCCTCATCAAGAGCATTGTAATGAGTCTCGAAAGGTCTTGCAGCAGCACCGCCTGCATTCTCAACAAGCATAGGTGTTTCAACTTCCATGAAGTCTCTTGCTGAAAGGAAGTTACGGATCTCCTGGATGATCTGTGATCTCTTGATGAAAGTATCCTTAACCTCTTCGTTCATGATGAGGTCAACGTAACGCTGTCTGAAACGAATCTCTGTATCTGTAAGTCCGTGGAATTTCTCCGGCAGAGGCTGAAGTGACTTAGATAAAAGTGTCAGCTCCTTAACATGAACAGAAATCTCACCGGTCTTTGTTCTAAATGCAAAGCCCTTAACGCCGATGATATCACCGATATCCATCTTCTTGAATGCTGCATAAGACTCATCACCAAGATCATTTCTTGATACATAGAGCTGCATTCTGCCTGATTTATCCTGAAGGTTAGCAAATGAAGCCTTACCCATTACACGCTTGCTCATCATACGTCCTGCAAGTGATACGATCTTCTCTGCAGGGATCTCTGAGAGCTCAGGTGTGATCTGCTTACCCTCTGCATCAGTCTCAGGAACAACTTCTAAAGTCTCGAAGTTATCGCGAATCTCCTGTGCATGATGTGTCTGGTCATATTTTACAATCTGGAAAGGGTCATTTCCTGCTGCCTGAAGATCTGCAAGCTTCTCGCGTCGAACCTTCTTAAGCTGATTGATATCCTCTGTCTTCTGATTCTTCTGATTATTCTGCTGATTCTGATTTTCTGCCACTTTTTAAACCTCTTTCAATAATTACTTACGAACAATCTCTAATACCTTGTACTGGAATACGCCCATCTGTGTCTCGGCATCAACTATCTGGCCAACCTTAGCGCCGATAAGTGCCTTACCAACAGGTGACTCGTTACTGATCTTGCCCTTTAAGCTGTTAGCTTCTGAAGATCCAACGATGCTGTACTCGATCTCTTCGTTAACTTCCATGTCGAGAACCTTAACCTTGCAGCCTACGCTAACCTTGTCGAGGTCTACATCTTCGTCAACTACTACTTCTGCGTTCTTGAGGATCTTCTCAAGTTCTTCGATACGAGCCTCTATATCACGCTGTTCATCCTTAGCTGCATCGTACTCAGCGTTCTCTGAAAGGTCACCCTGCTCACGAGCCTCTTTGATCTTCTCGGCAACTTCTGAACGTCTAACTACTTTGAGTTCATGAAGCTCATCTTCGTAAGCCTTAAGACCTTCATAAGTCAAAATGTTCTTTTTTTCTTCCATGTCTGTTACACCCCTTCTTTAAATCTATTATGGTCAGTCCGGCTGACCTTTTATTCGTTAAAAAGTGTTCATGTTCATAAACAGTCACATTATTATATATGGATAATTGTGAAAAGTCAAAACACTTGTTATTTACCCTTGTTTACTCTACTCCGAATATGTCAGCGCAGGCTTTTTTAAGGGATTCCATGTCATCCATGGTATTAATAGCCGCTCTGAACTTGGCTGATCCGGGAAGTCCCGTGGTGTACCAGGATACGTGCTTTCTCATCTCACGGATTCCTATGTACTCTCCCTTGTACTTAAGCTGCAAATCTGCGTGCCTTATGACAGTGTCATAGATTTCCTTCATGGAAGGCCTCTCTATATGTTCTCCCGTCTCAAGGTATTTTATGACTTCTCTGAAAATCCAGGGATTTCCCTCGGAAGCTCTCGCTATCATTACGCCATCGCACCCTGTTTCTTCCATCATACGCTTAGCTGACTCTCCGTCTACCACGTCGCCGTTCCCGATTACAGGGATCCTGACTGCTCTTTTTACGTCTCTGATAATTGACCAGTCGGCTTTTCCGCTGTAGTACTGCTCTCTGGTCCTTCCATGGACAGCAACTGCTGCCGCACCGCCTTCTTCAGCCGCAAGAGCACATTCAACCGCATTTACACTTGCATCTGTAAAGCCCTTTCTTATCTTAACTGTAACGGGCCTGTCGGTCTCACTAACCATGGCTCTGACGATGTCCTCAATGAGTCTTGGATTTTTCATGAGTGCAGAACCCTCGCCGTTTCCAACTACCTTTGGCACCGGGCATCCCATGTTTATATCAAGGATGTCGTAGGGCTTACTCGCTATCATTCTGGTAGCTTCTGCCATGATCTCCGGCTCACTTCCAAATAGCTGCAAGGATACCGGTCTCTCAGATGGATGTATCTCCATCATGGCATCTGTGTTCTTGTTTCTATAGGTGATGGCTTTGCTGCTTACCATCTCCATACATACAAGACCTGCCCCCATCTCTCTGCACAAAAGTCTGAAGGGCAGATCAGAAACCCCTGCCATGGGTCCAAGTATTATATTATTAGGAAGCTCCACTTCGCCGATCGTAAGTGGATGGAGGTATTCATTATATTTTATGCCATCACCTGCAAAGGCATTTTTTATGTAATGCATTACTCCTCATCCTCGCTTAAGAGATCACTCATATCCTCATGAAGGATCATTGCTCTGTAGTACATCCGGATTGCTTCGAAGAGGTCCTGTCTCTGGCGTCTCACTTCTCCAACCAAGAGGCCTGCACCTATCTCGTCATAGGTGATATCTTCTTCATCCTTGGAGGTCTCCATGGTGATTGTTCCGTCATCCTCGAATTCGATAGTGAAGATTCCACCTGCATGCTGAGTAAAAAGGACGCATATAATATGAAGTTCCTTCTGAATGCTCTCCGGAATCTTCTTGAAAAGCGGATTGAAGTAGTACTTCATCTCGTAGGCATTTGCCCCGCAGAGGATGATTCTGCCGCCTGCTGAGATGCTACCAAGAGATCCGTCCTCTGTGACAACCTGGATATCTGACACCTCTTCTCCGGTCTCAGCGTTGGTTATCTTGCCGGTCTCCTTGTTTATGATAAGGCGTCTGCCATTCTTATTGGCATTTAATGTATCTGAGTGAAGCTTCTCCTCATCTCCCGGTCTTGATTCCTCATGAAAAACTTCTCTAGTATCTTTTTCTTCTTTATTACTCATTTAAATACTCCGTTTTACTCTGTATCTCCAAAAGCTTCTGTAGCGGGCTTTGTCTTTCTGTTCTTCTCATAGATGATGCGAAGTCCATGTAATATGAGGTTTGGATCGTAGTGATCAATCTCCTCTACCTCTTCTGAAATCATCCTGCCAAGTCCGCCTGTTGCCACAACTTTCATATTTGTAAGGCCTGACTCTCTCTTCATCTCATTGATAATGTACTTGGTCTGACCGATCTGTCCATATACAAGTCCTGCCTGCATAGAGCTGATTGTCTCCTGGGCAAGGATGCTTGCAGGTTTCTTGATCTCAATCTCAGGAAGCTTTGCTGTATCTTCCCAGAGGGCCTTTGCTGAAATTCTGATTCCGGGGCTTACAACACCTGTGGTGAACTCGCCCTTTTCATTGACAATGACATAGGTTGTTGCTGTACCAAAGTCCACAACTATAACCGGTCCGCCGTACAGTTCATATCCTGCAACAGCTCCAACCACAAGGTCAGGGCCAACCTCTGCAGGGTTCTTGGTTACTATCTTGATTCCTGTCTTGATGCCGGGTCCCACGATATAAGGGTGTTTTCCCAGATACTTGATCATGGAGTTTACAAGGGCATGCATTACGTTTGGCACAACACTTGCGATGATGATGCCCTCGATCTCTTTCCTGTCGATGCCGTTGTTTCTGAGCATCGCAATGAGGTTATTACCATACTCATCTGATGTGTGTGCTGTCTGGGACATCATGCGGAATGTTGCAACGATCTTTTCTCCATTAAGTACTCCGAATGTGATATTTGTATTTCCTACGTCTACTGCTAGTAGCATTTCTTCCTCCTGGAAAGTATATTTTGATTATTTAAAAAATCAGCCTGCAAAAGCTTAGAAAAACTTTTTTCTAAAATAAAACTGTCTATGTCTATACGTACCCATATAGTCCTCTGACACTGACTTCACCGGCGTTTATTTCTTCCTGCTTCCCGTCCTGTGTCTCTACTACGAGGGCTCCGGAATCTGTTATTCCGATGGCTTTTGCCTCGTACTCCTCATCCGGGTCAACAATTTTGACTATGTTTCCTACGTTTATGAGTCTATCCTCATAGAATGTTTTTAACGGTGCGTCTTCTGTTCCTGACAGGTCGCCCTTTTCCATATAGGCTTCGTAGTTTCTCTCAAAGTGCTTCATGGCGGCTGCTATGAGTTTAGACCTCTGTAGCTTAATTCCTGTCTCGGCTAGTATAGAGCCTGCTGTCTGCCTTATATCCTCAGGAAATTCCTCCACGGGCTGATTGACGTTTATGCCAACACCTATGATCACGTAGTAGCCCTTTTCCTGTGGGCGAAGCTCTGTAAGTATGCCGCAGATCTTCCTCTTATTTAGGACTATATCGTTTGGCCACTTGATTTGGGGCCCGCAGGCTTCTAAGTTATATCCGGCTGCTGTAAGTTCATCCTCAACAGCCTGGGCAATGGAGATTGCCATAACAAGGGTAAGTCCCGGTGCCTTGTCCATAGGAATTGTGGGACGAAGCATTATGCTCATAAATATGTTGTAGCCTGCAGGGGAAACCCAGCTCCTTCCGCGGCTACCTCTCCCTGAGTCCTGTCTGTCTGCTACTGCAAGAAACCCTGATGGCTCTCCCCTTTTTCCGGCATCATCTGCTGTGTCGTTGGTGGAGCCGGTTATGTCTTTATAATCAACAATCCCTGCAGCCCACTTTGTGTTTAAATGACTGCGTATTTCTTCACTGTTCATTATTTATCATTCAATAGTCGCATACATCACTGCTTTTATGGTATGCATGCGATTCTCAGCCTCCTGGAAAACAATTGACTGCTCTGATTCGAATACTTCGTCTGTAACTTCCATCTCGGAGAGTCCAAACTTCTCTTTTATCTGTCTGCCGATGCCTGTTCCCAAGTCGTGGAAAGCGGGGAGACAATGCATAAATACCGCCTGACTTCCTGCGTTGTCCATAACAGCCTTGGTTACAGCATAGGGCTTTAAGTCATTTATTCTCTCTTCCCAGATCTCATCAGGCTCTCCCATGGATACCCATACGTCTGTGGAGATTACGTCTGCTCCCTTGGTTCCTGCCATCACATCCTCTGTGTGGTCGATGACAGCTCCGGTCTTTTCTGCAATCTCTTTGCAGGTCTTAATGAGCTCTTCGCTCTGCCAGTATTTCCTGGGAGCACAGGTTGTAAAGTGCATCCCCATCTTTGCGCAGGCAACCATAAGTGAGTTACCTGTGTTATATCTTGCATCTCCAAGGTAAACCATGTGGATACCTTTGAGCCTACCGAAGTGCTCTCTGATTGTGAGAAGGTCTGCAAGCATCTGTGTGGGGTGGAACTCGTTAGTAAGTCCGTTCCATACAGGAACCTTGGAATATTTTGCAAGGCTTTCAACAATATCCTGACCAAAGCCTCTGTACTCGATTCCGTCATACATGCTGGCAAGGACTCTTGCGGTGTCAGCGATACTCTCTTTCTTACCTATCTGTGATCCTGTAGGATCAAGGTAAGTGGTTCCCATGCCCATATCATGTGCAGCAACTTCAAAGGCGCATCTGGTACGTGTGCTAGTCTTCTCAAAAATAAGCGCTACGTTCTTTCCTCTAAACTCGTCGTGAAGAATACCTTTTTTCTTCTTGTCCTTAAGCTCAGAAGCAAGGTCTAGCAGGTACTCTATTTCCTCAGTAGTAAAATCCAGTAGTTTCAAAAAATCGCGACCCTTTAAGTTAACTGACATAACACACATCCTCCTTAACAAAATAAACTATTTTTCATACAACTCCTCAAAAAAGCCTGATTACAGTTCTTAAACCATAATCAGGCTCTATTATATCATAGGTTTTTGATTTTCTTCAGAAAATCAAGAACCGGACATGGACCAATATTTTCTTTCAGAAAATATTGCCCTACGAAGTAGGGTTCTTGTGGGCATTTTCCTTATTCTGCCCACAAGAAGTCGAAATTGTTTGTTTGTATTACCAGAATACGTGGGCTCCGATAACAAGGCCTTCTCTTCCGTTAACACGTCTAAAGTGTGTTGCTGTTCCGCAAGTTGTCTCTCCTGCAAGTGCTGCCTGAGCTGCCTGCATACAGCTGTCAGATACCTTACCGTTGTAAACTCTGTCAACGGTACCGTTAAGTGCGGGAGTGAACTGTCCTGATGCGTAGATAACACCGGCGATAGTGTTAGCATAAGCACCGCTCTTAACACGGTTCATAACTACTGCACCAACCGCAACCTTTCCTTCATAAGGCTGGTTGCCTGCCTCACACTGGATAAGTGCTGCAAGAAGTCTTGTCTCATCAGCTCCTGCTGCAACTGCTCCTGTGTTCTGAGTAAGCTTAGCTTTCTTAGCTGCTTCCTCTGCCTTGCGCTTTTCTTCAGCTTCTTCACGCGCTTTGATCTGGGCTACTGTCTCACCTTCATCAATGCGGAAATCCTTAACCACATATTCAGACTGAACATATCCTGCCTCATCGTTGTAATCAACTTTGATCCAGCCATCACCCATGTCTTCAACCATATCTACGAAACCGTAGTTGGTGATAACTCCTAAAACTTCTGCATCTTCGCTCTCTTCTGATCTGATACGAAGTGCATCTGACTTACTTGATACCAGCTGAACTCCAACTTCCTCAGCCAGTTCCTTTGCTTCCTCTCCGAAGAGAAGATATTCATCCTTGGCCCAGCCAACTACTTCACCAGATTGAAGCTTGGTCCAGCCATCCTTTTGTTCAATTACTTTTCCGCCGCAGTCCTTGTATAAAACTCCGACCTTCTCTGCATCATCTTCAGGTGTAACTCTAATGTTCATAACCTGTGATACATTTGCCATAACGAGATCAGTTGCATCTGTCATCTCGTCTGCTTCATCTTCTTCTGTTTCAATAGGCTGTTCGTTTATGACAGATGCCACATCCTGTGCCTTAGCTACCTCTTCATCAGAGATGTCTGTTGTTTCTGTGGGATTTAAAATGTTACCGATTCCCACGTCGTTAGAGTTAAGAATATTATTGGTTCTCGCCTGTACTTCGATGCTTCCAAAGTTGCCGGATAGGATAGTCACTAAAGCTACTGTGGCGATCCCCTGCATCATCGTGCCTGCTTTAATCATATTTCTTTCTTCCTTTTTAAATTTATTACGTAAATGTTAACGTAAAACTTTGGTTATTGTAACAAGTATTTGGTATGTTGTCAAATTTTGCACAATAAACCCTAAAAAACAAGGGCTTCCCGAGTTCGAGAAGCCCTAAAAATACACGTTTTTTTATTTATGACATCTTTGTTATTTAGAAAATTTTTATAATTCCTGACTACGTAAAATCGCAGCTTCAACTGCGTCCATAACAAGGCCTCTAAAACCGCCTTCCTCAAGGACTCTGACCGCTTCAATAGTGGTTCCTGCGGGAGAACATACCATATCCTTCAGTTCTCCGGGGTGCTTTCCTGTTTCAAGCACCATTTTCGCGCTTCCAAGGACTGCCTGTGCCGCAAATTCGTATGCCTGTTTTCTGGGCATTCCTCCAAGGACAGCTGCGTCTGCCATGGCTTCGATAAACTGAAAAACGTATGCCGGTGAGGAGCCGCTAACACCTGTCACAACATCCATTAAATTTTCTGTAACAACATTGGCTGTTCCGCAACTTCTAAGGATTTCCAGAGCCAGATTAAGGTCCTCATCCTTGCAAAGACTGTTGGGGCAAACTGCTGCGCATCCCTCTCCCACAAGAGCGGGAGTGTTCGGCATTACGCGCACAATTTTTACGTCCTTTTCGAACTCTTTTGATATCCACTCAAGAGTCTTACCTGCCGCAATACTGATAACGAGTTTTGAAGTATCTACTTCGTCCATGATATCAGCTATTGCTACCTTCAAAAACTGGGGTTTTACTGCAAGAAGGATGACATCGGCATCCCTTGCCACGTCTGCATTGTTATCTCTTATCTGAATTCCAAACTTCTTTGCTGCGCTCTCTCTTGCTGCTTCCATGGGGTCCGATCCGATGATGTCCTGAGGATCAAAGATTCCCTTAGAGATGATTCCGCCCATAAGAGCCTTTGCCATATTTCCGAGTCCAATAAAACCGATTGTCATACCTTTCTTACCTCCTTAATTTCTGCGTTGTCTTGCTGCCTCAAACGTTAAGAGTGCTGCGGATGTAGCTGCATTCATGGATTCCACCTGTCCAAGCATGGGAATAATGACATATTCCGACGCCGCATCTGCTGCCTCCTTCGTTAATCCGTTTCCTTCATTTCCGATCAGAAATGCGCATCCCTTCTTGTAATCAAGCTTATCGTAGCTTAGTTTTCCCTTAAGGTGAGCTGCGTAGCTTTTTATTCCGCAATTTTGTGATAGTTTTTCCACGGTCGCAGGGATGTTATCCACATATATAAAGGGTACTCTGAAAAGTGCCCCCATTGTGCTTCTTACAACCTTTGGGTTATACACATCCGCTGTGTCAGAGCTCATGATGATACCTGTCACTCCGGCGCCCTCTCCGCTTCTGAACATGTTTCCGAGGTTCCCTGGATCCTGTATGTTTTCAAGGATAAGGAGAAGTGCATCCTCTTTTGGGTTCTTACCAAGAAGGTCCTGCATTTCCCAGCTTTTCTGGGAAACAACGGCGATCACTCCCTGGGGAGTCTTTGTGTCTGCCATCTTCATCATAACGTCTTCAGATACTTCCTCTGAGAATACGTCCTTACCCATGCGGATTGACTTTAATATAGAAGAATCCTCGCCGGATAAGTTCTTTGCAAAATGGCTTGTGAAATAGACCTCTCGTATGAGGTTTACGGGAATCTCCCTAAGCATACGGATTCCTTCCACAATAAAAACAGAATCCGCCTTCCTTGCCTTAGCTTTTTTGCAGTATTCCGCCACTTTTTTAATTCTTGGGTTTGCTGTGCTTGTTATCATGCAATTTCCTTTTTAATGAAGTTCTGCTCTCGCTTTTGCTCGCCAGAACTAGCTTATCCACTAAGCTCGAAAAAACCTCGCTAAGTGCCTAACCTAAAAAAACACCCCTCCGCATCAGCGAAGGGGAGATTTGAATTTCTTATAATATCCTGCTTATCTCGTACTGGTATTCGTTGATGGACTTCTTCATTGCAAGTGCTTCATCAATATCGTAGTCAACAAACTGTCCGTTTCTGTATGCAACTACACGGTTGGTCTTGCCTGCAGTGAGAAT
>JAILPB010000091.1 GCA_024690485.1 Butyrivibrio sp.
AAGCAACTATCCGAAATATTCGGATAGTTCAAACCGAAGGTAATAGGCAGGTTCATAGAGGTATTTTGCATTATAATCTCCAACTTACCATAGCTGTTGGCTTTAAGGTTGAGAATGATAGAGCTATAAATTTCAGAAAATGGGCTGGACAAATAGTGAAGGATTATATCATTCAGGGATGGGTCATGGACTCTGAACGGTTAAAGAAAGGCCATAAGTTTACTGACGAATTTTTTGAAAGACAGCTGCAACAAATCCGTGAAATCAGAATGTCAGAGAGGAAATTCTACCAGAAGGTTACTGATATATACGCTACAGCGTTTGATTATGATAAAGATGCAAAAACAACCCAACTGTTTTTCAAAACAGTTCAGAATAAAATGCATTATGCTGTACATAGACACACGGCTGCAGAACTAATTGTGGAGAGAGCAGATGCCAAGAAAGAGCATATGGGACTTAATACATGGGAGAATGCTCCGGATGGAAAAATCCTTAAGGCAGATGTAACTGTAGCCAAGAATTATCTATCAGAAAAAGAGATGGATTATTTGTCACGTATAGTTACGTTGTATTTGGATTATGCTGAACTTCAAGCACAAAGACACATTCCAATGAGCATGGAAGATTGGGCAGAACGCCTAGATGGATTCTTGGAGTTTAATGGAAACGAGATTTTAACTGGACCAGGAAAAATTAGCGCTGAAGAAGCAAAACTTCATGCAGAAACAGAGTATGAAAAATACAGAATTATTCAGGATCGTTTGTTCCAAAGCGACTTTGATAGATTTCTTGAACTGGAGAATTCCATAAAGGAATAGAAAAATGGCTGAAGGAGCTACTAGATTCAATTGTTTGTTGGAGGAGTAAATATGCTGCGTTTTGTGTTTGGCGCATCAGGATCGGGAAAAAGTTTTTATATAAGAAGAGAAATCATAGAACGAAGTCTTGCGGAGCCGGACAGGAATTTTCTTATAGTTGTGCCGGATCAGTTTACTATGCAGACGCAGCTTGATATCGTAAAGCAGCATCCAAGGCATGGCATCATGAATATAGATGTTGTCAGCTTTTCCAGATTATCCCACAGGATATTTGAAGAGATAGGAGAGGAGCACGGCAAGGTTCTTGACGATATGGGTAAGAGCCTTGTTCTTCGTCATGTGGCTGAGACCATAGAGGGCGACCTTCCTATTATCGGCAAAAATATGCATAAGATGGGCTATATCGATGAAGTCAAGTCCACAATCTCAGAGTTTATGCAGTACCGCATAGAGCCGGAGGAACTGGACTCTCTCATTAAGCTCGCTGAGGGAAAGGGAGCCTTAAAGGCAAAGCTTCTTGACCTGCAGCGTCTCTACGCTGAATTCAAATCCTATATAAAAGGAAATTACATAGCTCAGGAGGAGATGCTCCAGGTTTTGTGCAGCATTCTCCCTAAATCTAAGCTTATTCCCGGAAGTGTCATAGCTTTTGACGGGTTTACCGGATTTACTCCTGTCCAGTATCAGGTAATAGGCGAACTCCTTAGGCTTTCAGAGGAGGTTATCTATTCCTGCAACATAGGCGATGAGGAGAATCCCTATGCGTACATCAGAGAGGCAGAGCAGGAGCTGTTTTTACTTAGTAAAAAGACAGTTCATGACCTTCTTCGCCTTGAATATGAAAATGAAAAAATGGCGGATTCTTCCCTGGTTCCGGATTTCGACAGATGGGCTTCTTACAGAAATGAGAACAGCCGTGATGTGAGACTAAAGCAGGGTGAAAACTCGAGGCATCACGCCAATAAAGAACTGGCATTTCTTGAGGAGAATCTCTTTAGATATAACAATAATACCTTTAATGAAAAGGCAGAAAATATAAAGCTTTTTGAAGCAGATACTATTCAGGACGAAGTAAACATGGCGCTCTCTGAGATTAAGACCATGATCAGAGATGATAAATCCTTGCAGTACAGGGATTTTGCCATCGTCTGCGGAAGCCTTGAGAGGTACGAGAGTCTTCTTGAAAAAACAGCAAGGGATATAGACATCCCGATTTATATTGATCAGACCGGCAATCTGAAGCTCAATCCTTTGGTTGAGCTTATTAGAAGCGCCATAAAAATCGTTACAGATAAATACACATATGAAGCGGTTTTCCACTACCTTAGAAGCGGACTTTCTGATTTTTCAAGGCAGGAAGCAGATAAGCTTGAAAACTATGTAAGAGCCTTGGGAATAAGGGGTAAGAACGCCTGGGAAAATGAATTTACCAAGATTCCAAGGAGCATGGAGAGAAGGCTTAAGCCTGAGGATGAGGATGGGAAGCAGAAGGTTTCTGAGTTCCTCTCTGAAATAAATTCCATGAGAGAGAAACTTGTAACTTCCATAAAGCCCTTGTTTGATGCGGGAAATGGCTCTGTAAAAGAGTTCTCTGTGGCTCTCTATGAGTTTTTGGAAGCTCATCACGCAGAGGAGAAGCTTGCAGAGAAGGAAGGCTTTTTCCATGAAAACGGTGATGAGCTAAGGGCTAAGGAATATGGCGTTATTTACAGGAAAGTAATAGAACTTATCGACCAGATTGCGATGCTCTTTGGGGATGAGAATATATCCCTTAAGGAATACTCGGATATTCTTGATGTTGGATTTTCCGATATTTCCATAGGAACTATTCCCCAGAATGTGGACAGGATCGTTGTTGGTGATATTGAGAGAACCAGACTTAATGAGGTAAAGGTTCTGTTTTTCCTTGGGGTTACGGATGATCTTATTCCTAAGGGAGTTGGTACAGGCGGAATTATATCAGACATTGAGAGGCAGTTCCTTGTGGACCTTGAGCCTGATGTGGAGCTTGCGCCTACGCCCAGGCAGCAGATGTACACCCAGAGGCTTTATCTGTACATGAACCTTACAAAGCCTTCAGAGAAGTTGTTTTTGACTTACGCTCATCTTGACGGTGAAGGTGCAAGCCTTCGCCCAGCATATCTCATAGGGAAAATAAAGAGCATGTTCCCTGGAATCGGCGCTGTCAGGCTTTCCGAGAAGAGTCCCAGATTCCTCCTTCAGACAGATGAAAACAGCATGAGCTATATTGCAAGGCACATGCAGGACTATGCCCTTGGATATATGTCTGAGGAAAAGGAGAGAGATTTCAGGGCAATTTTCCATTCTGTGGCAGGTCTTGGAGATGACAGGAAAAAGAGACTTAAGAATATGCAAAATGCCGCGGGTATGAGCTATAGGTATGAGCCTTTATCAAGGGCTGTGGCATCTATGCTCTACGGCAATGTGCTGTCTAACTCAGTCAGCAGACTTGAGAAGTTTGCCCAGTGCTCCTATGCACACTTTTTGCAGTACGGCTTAAGGCTTGATGACAGAGAGGAATTCAGCTTTGAGAGGTCTGATCTTGGAAATGTGTTCCACGGAGTTTTGGAGACTTTTTCTGTGAACCTGGAAAAAGAAGGGCTTAACTGGCTAAACTTCACTAAGGAGCAGGGAGAACAGATCCTTGATAAGTCTCTTGATGAGTTTGCAAGTGGCTATGGCGGAGAGATATTACAAAGCTCAAAGAGAAGCGAGTATTCCCTTGAAAGAATAAGGAGAATCATGAGAAGGTCTGTTGATACCCTGCAGTATCAGCTTTCCAAGGGCTCCTTTATGCCAAAGAGCGTTGAGACTTCATTTAGCGCTGCAGGTGAGATAGATGCCATAAACATAGACCTGACCGATGATGAGAAGAGCAGGATCAGGCAGAAGATGAAGCTTACCGGAACGATTGACAGAATTGACACCTATGAGGATTCTGACCATGTTTTTGTCAAGATAATAGACTTTAAGTCCGGGGATAAGAATTTTGATCTGTGTTCATTGTACTACGGACTGCAGCTTCAGCTTGTGCTGTATATGAATGTTGCCCGCAGTATGGAGAAGGCTGAAAATCCCGGAAAAGAAGTGGTTCCTGCTGCAATACTGTATTACCACGTGGCTGATCCTGTGTTAAAGGGTGACGATATAGATTCTGATGAAACGGAAGACGATATAAATGCCCGCATCCGGAAGGAACTTAGGACAAAAGGCCTTGTCAGAGCTGATAAGGATGTGGTCACTCTTTTAGACCGCGATATGGCGTCTTCGTCTGATGTAGTCCCCGTAAGCATTACTGCTAAGGGAGAATTCTCGAAAAAAGGCTCAAGCGTTATGGAGGCAGAGGATTTTGAGGAAGTATCACGTTATGTAACCGGTCTTATCAAAAAGAGCGGAAAGAGGATACTTTCCGGTGATATTCAGGTTAATCCTTACGAGATGGGCGAAAAGACAGGCTGTAAGTATTGCGGATTTAAATCAATATGCGGATTTGATGAGACAATCCCCGGGTACTGCACAAATGAAATGATCCAAAAAGACGATGATGAGATTCTTTTAGATATAAAGAAAGAGAATGAGTGATATGGGTTTTACTACTGAACAACAGGCAGTAATTGATGCCAGAAAACAAAATGTACTTGTATCGGCGGCAGCAGGTTCCGGAAAAACCACGGTTCTTGTTGAGAGAATAATTCAGCTGATAACAGGGGATGACAATGTTGATATAGACAGGCTCCTGGTGGTTACCTTCACCAAGGCAGCTGCTTCTCAGATGAAGGAGAAGGTCCTTGCCGCTATTTCAAAGAAGCTTTCAGAGAATCCTGACAACAAGCATTTGCAGAGGCAGGAGACTCTTGTTCATGGCGCCCAGATAACAACCATCGACTCATTTTGCCAATATGTAATAAGAAACAACTTCAATGAAATAGGACTTGACCCTTCCTATAGAGTTCTTGATGAGGGTGAAAAAAAGCTCATTATGGCTGATGTTTTAGCGGATCTGTTAGAAGAAAAGTATGCCGAAGGCGATAAGCGTTTCATAAATGCCATGGAATACTTTTCAACAGGAAGCGATGATAAAAAGGTTGAGGAATTCATCCTGCAGCTCTATGACTACGCCATGAGTATGCCATGGCCTGAACAGTGGCTAAGACAGAGAAGTAATGACTACGAGCTGTCTTCCGAGGACTTTGAAGCAGAGGAATTCGTAAAGCTTGCCAAAAAGAACGCAGAATATACCATGCTTGAGTGCAGGGAGAGGATGGAAAACGGACTAAAACTCTCCAATGAGCCGGATGGGCCTTACTTTTACGGAGATCTCTTTGAGAAGGAAATGGACATGTACGACGCTGTTATTTCCAAAATTGAGGCTTCCGAGAAGGCAGGAATAATCATAACTTTTGATGAGCTTAGAAGCATGCTCCTTAACATCACCTATGACAGACTTCCTTCCAAGAAGGATGATAGCGTAAATGCAGATAAGAGGGAGCTGGCTAGTAGCCACAGGAAATATGCGAAGGATAAGACTGGAGCACTTATAAAGCATCTTTTTTCTGAGGATAAGGAAACTATCCTTAAACATATGGAGATTGCAAAAGACCCTGTAAAGGAGCTTTGCGAGCTGACCATTACTTTTATGGATAAATTCAGTGAAAAAAAGAGAGAGCGAGGCGTTATA
>JAILPB010000108.1 GCA_024690485.1 Butyrivibrio sp.
TGATACGGGCTTTCAGAATCATACTATTATTCTGTTCGGAATGATTTTTTCATTATTTGTAAATGCAATATTAACCATGCTTAGTTCCCTTAGCCACAGCCATATGCAGAGACTTATTTTATGGCAGATGGGCTCTTTTTCAGGAAGAAAATATAAGCATGTGTTGGTGATACTTATCGTATGCATTGCTGGAATTGTTATGACTTTAAAATACTGCAGGGAGCTGGATATCCTTACTTTTGGAGATGAGGGTGCCATGGCTCTTGGCGTAGATGCTAAAAAAGCTAAGAGAAGGCTTCTTATCATCGCTTCGCTCCTTACAGGAATAGCGGTATGCTTTACAGGAGTTATAGGCTTTATTGATCTGGCAGTTCCCCATGTAGTAAGGAAAGTTTTTGGCTCTTCACATAAGGTTGTAATACCTATGACAGTTGTCGTGGGCGGAGCCATGATGAGCTTTGCGGACCTTCTTGCAAGGACCCTTCTTGCCCCTCAGGAAATCCCGGTAGGTGCTATAACTGCACTTCTTGGTGCGCCATTTTTCCTTTTCGTATATTTCAGGGAGAGGAGATAAGGGCTGCTATGGCTTAAGGGCTAAGCTTTGGCAGGTGTTTTTTGCAAGCATAATTTGTTTGATTGAATGATGTCAGTTGTGGATAGTTTTTTTATAAATAAAAATTTGATGATGATGGACACTATGAGTAATACAGAGGATAAGAGAAATATAATAGAGCTGAACAGCGTGAGCGCAGGCTACGAGGATGGCAGAGATATCATAAAGGATATCACCCTTGATATTAGCGAGGGGAGCTGCCTAAGTATCCTTGGAAGTAACGGCTGCGGCAAGACCACGCTTCTTCGTGCTATCTGTGGGTTTATTAATAGTTCCGGAGATATCACTATCGCAGGAAAGAACCTTTCTAAGATGAAGAGGAAAGAAATTGCTTCTTACATCGGGTTCTTTTCACAAATGCCTCAGATTTATTTTCCATATACTGTATATGAAACGGTGATGCAGGGAAGGTACATGCACAGAGCAGATGGGCTTTCAGGCGGTAGTGCAAGTGATAAGGATATCGTCGAGGAGACGATTGTGTCACTTGGGCTTGAGAATATCGCAGGGGAGAGTATTACTAAGCTTTCAGGCGGCCAGCTCCAGAGGGTTATGCTTGCAAGATGCATGGCTCAGAGAAGTCCAGTTTTAATTCTCGATGAGCCTATGAATCACCTCGATATGAAGGTTCAATCGGAACTTATGGATTACCTTGATGAATGGCGAAAAAAGCCTGTTGTTATGGCAGATGGAAATAGCTACATGCCAACAATGATCTGCGTTTTCCATGAACTTTTCCTTGCAGCGCAGATGGCTGATGATATAGCCTTTCTTAAGGGTGGAGAGCTTATGCTTAATGGTCCAAAGACGGAGATGCTTACAGCTGAAAATCTAAATAGAGTCTTTGATTTTGATGTTTCCGGATATGTTAAGAGTCGTATAATGGATATAGACTTGCATTAATTTCGGGAGAAGACTTATGTGGTTTATTATTTTTGGAGTATCTCTGCTGGCAGGAATTATTGGGGTAATATATCTTGTTAAAATGGTCAGCAGATTTTCATTGATTAGTCAAATTGGTAAGAGGTGGCAGAGGAATCTGGTATCTCTTCTTATCATTGCAATTTTGTTTGCGTTCTTTTGCTTTACGATGGGCGTTGTTAACGCCTTTGTCATTCTTTTTCATGTACTGATGTTTTCTGTTTTGTTTGGAGTAATTGGGGTTACTGTCAGAAGGCTTTGCGGTGGTAAAGGTGGTAGCGCTGCTTTGGATGATAGAGCCGGTGATAAGGATGTAAGGAATTTTCGTGATGGCTCGTCTTTTTCGGAGGGAGCTTTGCAGGAAAAATCCTTTGTTGAAGCAGCGCCTAATGATTTTTTACAACATGACTCATCGTATCGTGGTGAGAAATGCCAGGGACTTGCTGGGCGCAGGGTTTACTGGCAGGGATGGCTTACGATTGCAGCGACGGTTTTGACGTTGGCTGTAGGATACTACCAGTGCCATAACGTGTGGAGGACGGAGTATAACCTAACCTCTGATAAAATTGATGGAAGCGTTCGAATTGCAATGATCGCGGACTCCCACATAGGAACTACCTTTGACGGCGAAGGCTTTGCAAAAGAAATGGATAAGATCGCGGCTGATGATCCGGATATTTTGCTGATTGCAGGAGACTACGTTGATTACATGACAACCAAGGCAGATATGGTAAGAGCTAGCGAGGCTCTTGGCGCAATGAACTTGAAGTACGGCGTATGGTATGCCCATGGCAATCACGATGAAGACAGCTTTGGCAGAGACTTCGAAGCTTCAGACTTGGAGGCTGAGCTTGAGAAGAACGGCGTCCATGTCCTTAAGGATGAATATGAGTATGCTGGCGATCTGTGCATCGTTGGAAGAAAGAGCGGCGCCCGCGGAGGCAGAAGTGGTGACTCTTCTGACGATCAGAATGGTGAATCTCTTAGAAATCAAGAGGGCGGTTCTCGCGAAGGTCAAGAAATTGGCTCTTCCAGAGACCAAAATAGTGACTTGCCTGGAGGACGATCGAATATAGCGGATTTGCTTAAGGGAGTCGATGACAGCAAGTACATCGTAGTCCTCAGCCATGAGCCCATCGACTACGAGAATGAATGCAACACCTCTGCTGACCTTGTAGTTTCAGGCCACACCCACGGCGGCCAGCTTATTCCCATCACCTATGTCGGCGTGTGGTCTGGCATAAACGACAGAACCTACGGCTACGAGAGACGCAACAACACAGATTTTATCGTCACCTCCGGAATATCCGACTGGGCTATCGACTTCAAGACCGGCACCAGGTCTGAATATGTGATCATCAATGTGAATGGTGAGAATTGATTATGAATGATTGGTAGATAGAAGTAATCAGTGATGTGAAGTGATTATGAATGATTGGTAGCTAGAAGTAATCATGGATGAGAAGTGATTAGCAAGAAATGATCAGCGAAAAGTGCTAGGCGAGAAATGGTCAGCGAGGAATGCTCAGCGAAAAAAGCTCTGCGAGAAATGATAAGCAAAAAATGCTCAGTGATGAAAGGCTGGGCCTGGCAACAGCTAATCATATTTTTGATAAATATTGACAATAACCTCAATAAGTATTATAGTAATCCCCGAGTTTCAATTGGGGATTTTTCTATATAAAGACATATCAATTAGGCACAGAAAGTATTCTTCGCCGTAGATTCCTATTTTTACACAAAATAAGTCAGTATTTTAGTGTGCTATTTGGCAGGCATGATGCTAGAGCCATATTACGTGGATGCAGAGGGAAAATACATTTTATCCCCGTAGAGAAAAGTGGAAAAAGAGCCTGGCATACATGTATGAAATGAGAAAACGGCATTCATCCCCGTAGAGAAAAGTGGAAAAAGAGCCTGGCATACATGTATGAAACGAGAAAACGGCGTTCATCCCCGTAGAGAACAGCTGAAATAGCGCCTGGCATACATGTATGAAATGAGAAAACGGCATTTATCCCCGTAGAGAAAAGTGGAAAAAGAGCCTGGCATACATGGATGAAATGAGAAAACGGCATTCATCCCCGTAGAGAACAACTGAAATAGTGCCTGGCATACATGGATGAAATTGAAAATAGCACTTAGCCCCGTAAGAAGAGGGAAAAGGGCACATCTAATAATGTTGTGTAAATGATTAACCAAAGTATTTTATAGAGAGGATTAAGTTTAGTGGAGGATTATAAGATAATTCTTGAAAATCAGTTAAGGAAGATTGGATTTCTAATTAAGGAAACGGACAAAAACTTAGAGAGATTTAAAGATTTACCCGAGAAATATATAAGCGTTAGTGCTAGCAACGGGAATTACCAGTATTACTGGGTGGATAAAAAAACAAAAAAGCGTAAGTACGCAAAGCTAGATGAAATGGAAGCTGTAAGAAAAGTTGCGCAGCGAGATTACGAGGAGAACCTAAGAAATAAACTATGTAAAATGAAGAAAAGCATGGAAAAATTCTTGCCGGAGTATGATATTTCGGGGCTTGAAGATATATACGATAGGATGTCTGATGCAAGAAAGAATCTGATTGTTCCTATAATAGAGCCTAAAGAGTCTCTTATTAAAAAATGGAAAGAGGTTGAGTATGAACCTATGGGATTTGAAGAGGGGGATCCTTTATTCTGCTCGGATAGTGGGATTCGAGTCAGATCTAAATCGGAATTGATGATTGCAAACACTTTAGAAAAAATGAACATTCTATATCGTTATGAATATCCAACAAGTATTAAGATATTGGGCACAGTAAGACCCGACTTCACCTGCTTGAATGTAAGGACAGGAAAACAGTATATATGGGAACACTTTGGAAGAATGGATAGTGTATCTTATTCCAATAAAAATGTGTTTAAAATATATGCATATGAGCAGACCGGATACTTTCAAGGGAAAAACATGATAATGACATTCGAGACGTCGCAGCATCCGATCAGTTCAAATACTATAAATCAAATGATTGAGCAGTATCTGATTTAGGGAAGAGTTTTTGATCTATAGTTGGAAGGATAGATATTAAGATAGAAGGCTTTTTTGAAAGAAGTTTGTCTTTAATAGAAGGATTGGATTCTGGATAGATATACATGAACGATTTGAAATCAAGAAAAACGTGAGCAAATCATTTAGATAGAAGTACAAATTATTGATAGAATAATAATGGAGATTTAACCCGGCGAAGTGCTGGCTAATGCGGAAATATGTGATAGAATAAGCATTGTGATTAAAACATGATGGAGGGAAATATGAGATATCAAAGACAAGTTCTCTTCCTAAAAAAATGCGTGGAAAGAAAGCCTATGTTAGAGTAAGAACCTACGCAAATAGCGCAGGTGTTAAGGTTTACTCAGCATGGAGCAAGGTGGCATCCAAGAAGTCTAAGAAATAAGCTGCCCTAAGGTGACTAAAATCGAAGAACCTGGTGGTTTTACTATTTATGTTCTCATGAAATCTGCAGCTAGTGCGGATTTCTGAAATATAATTCAAAATACTATATAAGTGTTTTAGGAGGTAATTTAAAAATGAAGTTAACAAAAAGAATTGTATCTTTTCTTTTGGTATTTGCCCTTGTTATGGGAATCTGCCAGTTTGAGGCTCCGATGAGAGCAAGTGCTGAAGAGACTGTAGTAAATCTTGTAGCAAATGATAGTTTTGTTGATGGATCACTTCCATATGGTGCGGGACAGAATCTTTATAAGGTGACAGTACCTGCTAATGGTTTTCTTAAGGTTTCTGTACAGGGAGATGTACTCGGATTTGACGTTAATTTATTTAATAGCGATATGTCTGTACAGTATCGTGACTCATTTATTGCAGGCGGCACAACCTATTCAGCAACCGTTGCATTACTTGCTGGTACTTGCATGATACAGGTTAAGCAGACTGGTGGCAGTGCTCAGACATATAAAATCAGGGCCAGCTTCGAAGCAGCCGGAAATAACGAGACAGAGCCAAACAATGATTTCTCAAAAGCAATGACTCTTGCAGAAAAGCAGACTGTGACAGGTTTTATTTGCACAGATGATACACGTGACTTCTATCAGTTCAGCATTCCGTCTGATACTAATGTAAGAATCAATTATACTTCTATGATCAGAGGTACATTTGCTTTGCTTGACAGCGAGTACAACGAGCTTGAGAAAAATGAACCTTATGGAAGCAAAGAGGAACCTAAGACTGAGAAAATAGAAAAGAAGCTTTCAGCAGGAACTTACTATATCAGAGTAGAAAAAGGATATTCAGACGGACTCTATACTCTTAGCTGGACTTCTTATGTTGAGAAATCAAAGACTTTGAAGAAAGTATCCTTTGAGAATGTTTCAGCAAAGAAAAAGAAGATCACTGTAAAATGGAAGAAGCAGAAGGATGCTAAGAAGTATGAGATCCAGCTTGCAACAGACAAGAAATTCACTAAGAATCTTGTTGTAAAGACAGTAGGCGGCAAGAAAAAGAGTCTTACTGTAAAGAACAATAAAAAAGGTAAGGTTTATATTAGAATTCGAGGTATCGACAGCAAAGGTGCTGTAGGTGCATGGAGTAAAGTAAAGACCGTAAAGGTTAAATAAAAAAACTATGAACTAAGTGAAGGATTGACTTTTTTTACTATCATAGTTAAACTAGTTTGCAGAGCGTTGAAGATGTTGAGCGTTGCTCAAAGATGTACTGTTTTCCTTGTTTAGAGACACTGGTCAGCGGCTGAAAGCCAGTGAGGTAAAGACAGTTCGGAAATTTCGCATCGGAGCTTTCCGGGTGAAGGGTTACTGCGTAGTCCGGAACGTAGACTGTTAGAGTTAGTGCACGTTACGCACATAAAGAGTGCCTGTAGTGTTTTACAGGAAATAGGGTGGTACCGCGGAAATTATTCGTCCCTTGTATCCTTGCAAAAAAAGGATGCAAGGGGCTTTTTTTACATTAGTTTATAAAGGAGAAAGAACCATGATTAAAGAACAGCTTGATAAGATCAGGGAAAGCGCTCTTAAGCAGATTGGTGAGACTGACGGTCTTGATATGCTTAATGATATCAGAGTTAATTTCCTTGGAAAAAAAGGTGAGCTCACAAGTATTTTAAAGAGCATGAAGGATGTTGCACCTGAAGACAGACCTAAGGTTGGTCAGATGGTAAACGAAGTCCGCGAGGAGATCGAGAAGAGCCTCGAAGAGACTAAGACAAGAATGGAGAAGGCTGTCCGCGAGGCAAAGCTTGCAAGCGAGACAATCGACGTAACACTTCCTTCAAAGAAGAACAACGTAGGACATCGTCATCCCAACACAATTACACTTGAGGATGTAGAGAATATCTTTATCGGAATGGGATATGAAGTTGCAGAAGGTCCTGAAGTTGAGAAGGATTATTACAACTTTGAAGCTCTTAACATTCCTGCAGATCACCCTGCAAAGGATGAGCAGGATACTTTCTATATAAATGGTGACTTCCTCCTTAGAACCCAGACATCATCTACACAGGTTCATGAGATGGAAAAAGGAAAGCTTCCTATCAAGATGATCGCTCCCGGACGAGTTTTCAGGGCAGACGAAGTTGATGCTACACACAGCCCCAGCTTCCATCAGATAGAAGGTCTTGTAATCGATAAGGACATCACATTTGCAGATCTTAAGGGAACTCTTGCTGAGTTCGCAAAGGAGATCTTTGGTGATGATGTAAAGGTTAAGTTCAGACCTCACCACTTCCCTTTCACAGAGCCCTCTGCTGAGATGGATGTAAGCTGCTTCAAGTGCGGCGGTAAGGGATGCCGTTTCTGTAAGGGCGAAGGATGGATTGAGATCCTTGGCTGCGGAATGGTTCATCCTCACGTTCTTGAGATGAGCGGAATCGATCCTAACGAGTACACAGGCTTCGCATTTGGTCTCGGCCTTGAGCGTATCGCAGTGCTTAAATACGAGATCGACGACATGCGTCTTCTGTACGAGAACGACATAAGATTTTTAGAGCAGTTTTAAGCATATAGAAGAGTGTTTGAAGTCAAAATTTCTGATGCATCAACCTGAGCTTGCTCAATGGTTGATGCAGAATAAAATTTTGAAGATAGCATGACGATAGTTATGCGGCTTCAAACACGGATTAGACAAATCGTATACCGGGCGAGCAGCGCGATCCGGGGAAATTGCGAAGCAATTTCGACGGATGCGGCGAGCGAAGCGAGAGCAGAACTTCCTTATGAAAATTGTTGACAGTAGAAAGGTGAAAAAAACATGGACGCATCATTATCATGGATAAAAGCATATGTACCGGATTTAAACGCAAGCGATCAGGAAATTCTTGATGCACTTACTCTTTCCGGAACAAAGGGCGAGGGATTCCACCGCCTTGATAAAAATTTGGAAAAGATCGTAGTTGGACAGATTGAGAAAATCGAGCAGCACCCTGATGCTGATAAGCTGGTTATCTGCCAGGTAAATATCGGCTCTGAGAAGGTTCAGATCGTAACTGGTGCTAAAAATATGAAAGAGAAAGATAAGGTTCCCGTAGTTCTTGACGGCGGACGTGTAGCAGGCGGTCATGACGGAAGCCCTAACCCTGAGGAAGGAATCAAGATCAAAGCCGGCAAGCTTCGCGGAGTTGAAAGCTTTGGTATGATGTGCTCAATCGAAGAGATGGGCTCAAGCAAGGATTTCTATCCTAACGCTCCCGAGGACGGACTTTATATCTTCCCTGAGGATACAGAAGTTGGTGCTGATGCTGTAGAAGTATTGGGACTTCACGATACAGTATTTGAATTCGAAGTAACAAGTAACCGTGTAGACTGCTACAGCATTCTTGGTATCGCAAGAGAAGCAGCAGCTACATTTAAGCTCCCTTTCAAGGCTCCTGAAGTTAAGGTTGAGGAGACTGCTGAGAAAGCTTCAGATTATATTTCAGTTGAGATCAAGGATAAGGACCTCTGCTCAAGATATTGCGCAAGAGTTGCAACAGACATCAAGGTTGGTCCTTCACCTGAATGGATGCAGAGAAGACTTGCATCATGCGGCGTAAGACCTATCAACAACATCGTAGATATCACTAACTACGTAATGCTTGAGTATGGTCAGCCTATGCATGCATTCGACCTTTCAACAATCGCAGGAAACAAGATCGTTGTTAAGAGAGCAAAGGACGGCGAGAAGTTTGTAACTCTCGATGGTCAGGAGAGAACACTTGATAGCGAAGTTGTCATGATCTGCGACGGTGAGAAGGAAGTTGCAATCGGTGGTATTATGGGTGGTGAGAACTCAATGATCACTGAGAATGCGAAGACAGTCCTCTTTGAGGCAGCTACTTTCAACGGACCTAACATCAGAAAGAGCGCTAAGAGAGTTGGTCTTAGAACAGACGCTTCAGGATTCTTTGAAAAAGGTCTTGATCCCAACAACGCAGAGGATGCTATCAACCGTGCATGCCAGCTTGTAAATGAACTTGGCTGCGGCAAAGTAGTGTCTGGCATGGTAGAAGAGAAGTCTCCTATTAAGGAACTTAACAGAATAAAGTTTGAGCCCGAGAGAATCAACAAGCTCCTTGGAACAGATATCGATAAGCAGACAATGCTTGATATCTTCAAGAGAGAAGAACTTGTATATGATGAGGCAACAAACGAGATCGTTATCCCCAGCTTCAGACAGGATCTTGTAGGCTTCTGTGATATAGCAGAGGAAGTTGCTCGTTTCTACGGATATGACAAAATACCTACAACTCTTCCTAAGAACGCGCCTACAACAGGTAAGCTTACTTTCAAGATGACTGTTGAAAAGACTGCAAGAGAAGTTGCACAGTTCTGCGGATTCTCACAGGCGTATGGTTATTCCTTTGAATCACCTAAGGTATTTGATAAGCTTCTTTTACCTGAGGATGCTCCTGAGAGAAAGGCTATTAAGATTTCTAATCCTTTAGGAGAGGATTTCTCAATCATGAGAACAATCCCTCTTAATGTTATCCTTTCAAGCCTTGGAACAAACTACAAGCGTAGAAACAAGGATGTCAGACTTTATGAGATTGCTAACATTTACGTTGCAAAGGAGCTTCCTTTAGCAGAGCTTCCTGATGAGAGATCACAGTTTGTACTTGGTTTCTACGGTGATGGCGACTTCTTCTCAATGAAGGGTGTTGTAGAAGAGTTCCTTGGGCAGATCGGCATGGCTGCTGATCTTGAATATGATGCTAAGGCAGGAAAGCCTTTCCTTCATCCTGGAAGACAGGCAAATGTACTTTACAAGGGTAACGTTATCGGATACCTTGGTGAGGTTCATCCTGAAGTCCAGGAGACCTACGGAATCGGCCAGAGAACATATATCGCAGTTCTTGACCTTCCTGCAATCATTCCTTACGCTTCATACAGCAGAGTTTACACAGGAATCGCTAAGTTCCCTGCTGTAACCCGTGATATCTCAATGGTAGTACCTGTAGACGTAACAGCAGGTGACATCGAGAAGATGATCAAACAGCGCGGTGGCAAGAAGCTTGAGAAGCTTGAACTTTTCGATATCTATGAAGGTTCACAGATTGAGAAGGGCTTTAAGTCAATGGCTTACTCACTGGCATTTAGAGATAAGGAAAAGACCCTTGCAGATGACGAAGTTAATGCTGCAATGAAGAAGATTCTCAACGGTCTTGAGAGCATGAATATTTCACTTAGAAGTTAATTGTTACCTCATCTGTCTGCTTTCAGGCAGATGAGGCTTTAAGAAAGGGTACCAAATATGAAAAGAACTAATGTATGGACAAAATACAATGCAAAGCAGCTGGGGGAGCTTGAGAAGTTCACAGACGGTTACAAGAATTTCCTTGATAATGCTAAGACAGAGCGTGAAGCAATCGACTGCATCGTAAATGAGATCGAAGCAGACGGTTATAGAGAACTCAACACTCTTATCGGAACAAAGACAAAGCTCAAGAAGGGCGACAAGGTTTACAGCGTATGGATGAACAAGTCAATTGTTATGTTCCAGATTGGATCTGAGCCTATGGAAAACGGTATGAACATCCTTGGTGCTCATATCGATTCTCCCAGAATGGATGTTAAGCAGAACCCTCTTTACGAGGATACAAACATTGCTTACCTTGATACACACTACTACGGCGGAATCAAGAAGTACCTCTATGTTACAATTCCGCTTTCAATTCACGGCGTAGTTGTTAAGAAGGATGGCACAACAGTACAGTTGAACGTTGGTGAGGATGAGGATGATCCGGTATTCTTCGTAAGTGACCTTCTTATTCACCTTTCAGGCGACCTTATGAGCAAGAAGGCTGCAACTGTTGTTGAGGGTGAGGCCCTTGACCTTGTAGTTGGAAACCGTCCCTTCGTAATCGAAAGCGATGAAAAGAAGAAGGCTGACAAGAAGAATAACAAGCTTACAGAAGGTCAGCAGTATGCTGCAGCATATGAGAAGCTTGAAAAGGAAGAGAGCGGTAAGGTTTCAGGTGCTGTAAAGCGCGGCGTTCTCGGAATCCTTAACGACCTTTACGGAATCGAAGAGGATGATTTCCTTTCAGCTGAGCTTGAGATCGTTCCTGCTGGAAAGGCAAGAGATGCAGGCTTCGACCGTTCAATGATCCTTGCTTACGGTCAGGACGACAGAGTTTGTGCATATCCTTCAATGGAAGCACTGCTTGCAGTTAAGAACCTTAAGAGAACAGGCTGCTGCATCCTCGTTGATAAGGAAGAGATCGGCAGCGTAGGTGCTACAGGTATGCAGTCTAAGTTCTTTGAGAACGCAGTTGCAGAGCTTATGAATCTCATGGGTGACTACAGCGATCTTAAGCTTAGAAGATGTCTTGCAAACTCATGCATGCTTTCATCTGATGTTAATGCTGCATTTGATCCTATGTATGCAGGTCAGTTCGAGAAGAAGAATGCTTCACTTCTTGGTTATGGTCCTGTATTTAGTAAGTTCACAGGAAGCCGCGGAAAGTCAGGCTCTAACGATGCTAACGCTGAGTACATCGCTCACCTTAGAAATATCTTCGAAGAGGATGACGTTGAGTTCCAGATGGCTGAGCTTGGAAAAGTAGATGTTGGCGGCGGCGGAACAATCGCTTACATTCTCGCACTTTACGGAATGAATGTAATTGATTCAGGCGTAGCTGTTCTTAACATGCATGCACCTTATGAAGCTACATCAAAGGCTGATATTTACGAAGCATACAGAGGCTATGTGACATTCCTTAACAAAGCAAGCCTTATGAATATGTAAAAGTGAGATAGTAAATCTTTGATTTACGTGATCGAACTTTGTTCTGACGAGGGTGAAAACCCGAGAGCAGAACTTCCTCTGATTTGCTATAAAGGAGTAGGTATTGAACAAGATTAATACAGGTGCAGATCCTAATCTCGGACTTCGTACCAGTGATTATTATTTTGATCTGCCACAGGAACTTATCGCTCAGGATCCTCTTGAGCACAGAGCAGAAGCCAAGCTTCTTGTTATGAATAAGGAAAGCGGCAGGATCGAACATAAGATTTTTAAAGATATAATTGATTACCTAAGGCCCGGAGATTGCCTTGTACTTAACGATACTAAGGTAATCCCCGCAAGGCTTCTTGGTACAAAGAAAGATACAGGAGCGGCTATTGAGCTGCTCCTTCTAAAGCGTAGAGAGAACGATATCTGGGAGACCCTTGTTCGCCCGGGTAAAAAGCTTCGCCCCGGTGCTGAAGTAACCTTCGGAGATGGAATCTTAACAGGAAAAATCCTTGATGTTGTGGAAGAAGGGAACAGACTTGTACAGTTCCAGTATGAAGGTATTTTTGAAGAAGTTCTCGACAAGCTTGGAGAAATGCCCCTTCCTCCATACATTACTCATAAGCTTCAGGACAAAAACATGTACCAGACAGTTTATGCGAAGTATGAGGGATCAGCTGCAGCGCCTACAGCAGGACTTCATTTTACAAATGAGCTCCTGTCTGATATTCAGAAAAAAGGCGTTGATATTGCCTATGTAACACTTCATGTAGGACTTGGAACTTTCAGACCTGTAAAGGTTGACAACGTTCTTGAGCATCATATGCATACAGAGTGGTATCAGGTTAATGAGGAGGCTGCTGCTAAGATAAATAAAGCCAAGGAAAGTGGTGGCAGAGTTATCTGCGTTGGTACCACCAGCTGCAGAACCATTGAAAGTGCCGCTTTGGAGGATGGCAGAATAGAAGCTTGTGCTGATAATACTTCTATTTTCATTTATCCCGGCTATAAGTTTAAGCTTACAGATTGCCTTATTACCAACTTCCATTTGCCGGAATCAACCCTTGTAATGCTGGTTTCAGCCCTTGCAGGAAGGGAAAACGTGCTTAACGCATATGAGGAAGCAATAAAGAATCGTTACAGATTTTTCTCTTTTGGTGATGCTTGTTTCTTTACGGATGACGAGATTTAAGATATCATTGATATAGAATTGCGAGAATGATGAAATCATGGAGTAATTCGAAAATCATCTATGTCTATATTCTTATGAATAATCCGGGGGGAAAATATTATGGATGAGAAAAGAAAATTCAGACGACTTGAACTTGAGGGTGAACTTATAATGAACCCTATAGGTAGTGAAGAAGGAATTGAAAAGGTTTCAATTTCAATTCATGACTGTTCAAGAGGCGGTATGGGATTTCAGTCAGATCAGCAGCTTGTAATGGGCGATAATTATGAATGCAATTTGACAATCTGGACCAAGGAAGTAATACATGTATTTATTAAAATTGTGAGAGGAGCCATGGTAGAGGATGGCTATTCCTATGGTGCTATTTTCATTGGAATGCCTGAATACGACAGACAGAGAATCTCAGTTTATGAGACTGTCCAGGAGACTCTTACGGGAAAAAAGGAAGACTAAAAAAATGCGAAATATGAATGACTTAAAGATAGCTGTAGCAGGTGCCGGTTATGTTGGCTTATCTATAGCTACACTTCTGTCACAGAATCATGAAGTAACTATAGTTGATGTTGTTCCTGAGAAAGTTGATATGCTTAATAAGCGCATCTCACCTATTCAGGATGATTATATTGAGAAATACCTCGCAGAAAAAGAACTTAATCTCACTGCTACTCTTGATGGAGAAGCAGCTTATAAGGACGCTGATTTCGTTGTAATCGCAGCACCTACAAACTACGACAGTAAGAAGAACTATTTCGATACAAGTGCTGTTGAGGCAGTTATCGATCTTGTAAAAAAGGTTAATCCCAATGCTTACATGGTAATCAAGAGTACAATTCCTGTAGGCTATACAAATAAAGTAAGAGCTAAGATGGGAACTGATAAGGTATTATTTAGCCCTGAGTTCCTTCGTGAATCAAAGGCTTTGTATGATAACCTTTATCCCAGCAGAATCATTGTTGGTGTTGATGAAGCTGATAAGGAGCTTACAGAAGCAGCTCATACTTTTGCAGAACTCTTAAAGGAGGGTGCTCTTAAAGAAGATATCGATGTTCTCTTTATGGGATTCACAGAAGCTGAGGCAGTAAAGCTTTTCGCTAATACTTATCTTGCTCTTCGTGTATCATACTTCAACGAGCTTGATACATATGCAGAGATGAAGGAACTTGATACAGACAGTATCATCAGAGGTGTCTGCCTTGATCCCAGAATCGGTGATTTCTACAATAACCCTTCATTCGGATACGGCGGATATTGCCTACCTAAGGACACAAAGCAGCTTCTTGCAAACTACTCAGATGTTCCTGAGAACCTTATTGAAGCTATCGTAGAGTCCAACAGAACAAGAAAAGACTTTATCGCAGACAGGGTACTGGATATCGCAGGAACCTATGGAAACAGCGCAAGCTACGACAAGAGCTTTGAGCACGAAGTTGTAGTTGGTGTTTACAGACTTACAATGAAGTCTAATTCAGATAACTTCCGCCAGAGTAGTATTCAGGGCGTTATGAAGAGAATCAAGGCAAAGGGTGCTACAGTAATCGTATACGAGCCCACCCTTGAAGATGGTTCAACATTCTTTGGAAGTAAGGTTGTTAACAACCTTGATGAGTTCAAGAAAAAGAGTGCTGCAATCATAGCCAACAGATATGATTCATGTCTCGATGATGTTCAGGAAAAGGTATACACAAGAGATATCTTTAAAAGAGACTAATAAAAATCAAAAAAAGAGTACAAAACAGACCAAATTCCGTGAGAATATGGTCTGTTTTTTTGCATTTTTATGCTATGATAGGTTTTGTTGACAGACATAATAGATTAGGGGAAGTGTAAAGTAGATTATGAAAACTTTGAACCGTCATAAGGAATCCATCGCAAGCGGTACCCCCTTATGACAAATTCTGGGAGGAGCAAACAATGGGTGAATTTTTAGAACTTGCAAAGAGCAGAAAAAGCGTAAGAACTTTTGATAAGGCGAAACTAAGTGACGAAGTCTTAAACGAATTAAAGCAATATACACGAAATATCAGTAATCCCTATGACCTTCCTGTAAAGTTTGTATTTCTTGATAAGGATGAAAATGATCTCTCAAGTCCTGTGCTTTCAGGAGAGAAGACCTATGTCAGCGGAGTGATCAAAAAGAGTGAGCATGCTGCGGAAGCCTTTGGATATTCTTTCGAAGACTTTATTATGCATGCCCATGAAAACAACATAGCAACTGTATGGATCGGCGCAGCTATGCCAAGGGATAAGTTTGAACTTGCTACAGGTCTTGCAGCTAATGATCTGATGCCTTGCATGACACCTATCGGCTATGCGGCAAAAAAGAAATCCCTTAAGGAAACTCTCATGAGAAAGGGAGTAAAGGCTGATAGTAGAAAGAACTTTATCGATCTGTTCTTTATGGATGATTTTTCTAATCCTATGTCAGAAGATAAAGCAGAAGAATTGGGCCTAAAGGATGCACTTGTATCCGTTCAGGTGGCACCCTCTGCAGTTAATAAGCAGCCTTGGAGAATAGTTATAACAGATAATGCGGCGCATTTTTATATAAAGCATGACAAGGGCTTTGAAACTCCGGATTATGATGTTCAGAGGATCGATATGGGAATAGCTCTTTATCACTTTGAGAAGGAACTTTTATCTGAAGGAAAAGAAGTGAAGTTCGAGATAAAGGACCCTGGAATTACAGCCCCCTCCGGAGTAGATTACGTAGCAACATACAGGTGGTAATAGCTTAAGCAAATTTATATCAACAATAATGATAGGCGGAGAAAAACATGAAGGTCTTTTTACTTGAAGATGAAGATGCTATAGGAATGGGACTTAAATACTCTCTTGAAAAAGAGGGTTATGAAGTAACCCATGTTAAGACTGCCCTTGAAGCAAAAAATAGCTGGCAGAAGAACGCCTATGACATCTGTATACTGGATATAAACCTTCCTGATGGAAACGGCTATGATATATGCAAATTTATAAAGGAGTCGGAGGATATACCTGTTATCTTCCTTACTGCAAGCGATGCCGAGGTGAATGTGGTCATGGGTCTTGAGATGGGAGCAGATGATTATATCTGTAAGCCCTTCAGGATCAATGAGCTTATGGCAAGGATTAAGACAGTCCTTAGACGCGCAGGAAAGAGCAAGGGATTTACCCGTGCTTTAAGTGATGAAGGAATAGAAAAGCTTGGAAATGTAAGTATATATACAAATGAGGCAAAAGTTACTATCTGTGATGAGGAAACCGGGAAAGAAGAGAACGTTGAACTTACCGCTCTTGAATACAGGCTTCTTCTCACCTTTTCAAATAACAGGGGAGTTGTCTTATCGAGAAATCAGCTACTTTCCGATATGTGGGATGTGAGCGGGGATTTTGTAAATGACAACACTTTGACAGTATATATAAAGAGGCTGAGAGATAAGATTGAAAAGGATCCTTCAGATCCAAAGATAATAAGGACTGTGAGAGGGCTTGGATATATTGTTGATAAATAAGGTTTTTCTTTATTAAGATACCGGGGATTACTATGAAAAACAAAGACTATAGATATACAATTTTACTTGGATCTGCAAGCGCCATAGTATTGGCGCTTTGCGGGTTCTTTTTTTCGGGAATGATGGCAGGAGTACTGTGCCTTATCCTTGGAGCTGTCATTCTTTTTATTTTCAGTTATTTTACAAAAAAGAGATATGAAAAGATAGAGGAGCTAAATTCCTATCTTGTGAGAGTTCTTGCAGGGGATGACGCGCCCGGAATCCTTGATCAGGAGGAGGGAGAGATCTCTATCCTAAGGACTAACATATATAAGGCGGCAACTACTTTAAAATACCAGAACGAGATGCTTGGAAATGACAAGAAACAACTGGCAGCTGCCATAGCGGATATAAGCCATCAGCTTAAGACACCTCTTACATCTATGATGGTAATGAATGATCTTTTAATGGACGAAGAGGATGCAGATAAACGCTCAGAGTTTTTGAAAACCCAGTCAGCTCAGCTTGAGAGAATGAACTGGCTTATTCAGACGCTTTTAAAATTATCAAAACTTGATGCGGGAACAATTGAACTTAAGAAAGAAGACGTAAAGCTTAAGGAGCTTATTGGAACTGCTGTAAAACCCTTTGAAATTCAGTTTGAGCTTAAAAATATTGAATATAAAGAAGCCCTTCTTGATATAAGTATAAACGCAGATAAGAACTGGACTATAGAAGCTCTTCAGAACATCATTAAAAACTGCATTGAGCATATGGATGAGGGAGGGAGCCTTTCTATTTCTGCAGAGGATACAAGCATCTATACAAGCATAAGTTTAAGAGATACAGGCTGCGGAATAGCGAAGGAAGATGTCCCTCACATTTTTGAGAGATTCTATAAAGGTAAAAATGCAGGCAAGGACAGCGTAGGAATAGGACTTGCTCTGACAAAGGCAATTATAGAGGATCAGCGGGGAGAGATAATAGTCAAAAGCAAAGAGGGCGAAGGCACTGAATTTGATATAAGGTTCTATAAAACTATCATCTGATGACGTATATCAGACTTTATTACAAAACTGTAATAAAACAGTCACTTGATTGTAAGACGAAAAATATAACCTATTCTCAGAAACAAATGAAAAATATTTGCGGCGCATGGAGCGCCTGATGAGAAGGGAGTACCTGGAATGAAAATACTAGAAATCAAAAATCTATGTAAGGTGTACGGAAGTGGGGAGACCAAAGTAGATGCACTAAAAAATGTTTCCTTTGAAATTGAGCAGGGAGAGTTTGTAGCAATCGTTGGTCCATCCGGATCCGGAAAATCAACACTTATGCATATACTTGGTGGCGTAGATACGCCAACTTCCGGAGTAGTTAACATCTCCGGAACAGACATAAGTAAACTTGATGAAACAAAGCTTGCGATTTTCAGAAGAAGACAGATCGGACTTATCTATCAGTTCTACAACCTGATTCCTATCCTTAACGTGGAAGAGAATATGACCCTTCCGATTTTGCTTGATGGGAAAAAGCCTGACAAGAAGCTTCTAAAGGATCTCATTGAAAAGCTTGGGCTTTCAGAGAGAAGACGTCACCTTCCAAATCAGTTATCAGGAGGTCAGCAGCAGAGAGTTTCTATAGGAAGAGCCCTTATGAATCATCCTGCACTTCTTCTTGCAGACGAGCCTACAGGAAACCTTGATACTGAAAACAGTAAGGAGATCATTTCACTTCTTAGAAAGTTCAATAAAGAAAACAAACAGACAGTTATCATCATCACCCATGATGAGAGAATAGCCCTTTCTGCTGACAGAGTCATAACTATAGAGGATGGACAGATAACAAGGGACTCAGCAAAAAGCTTTTCCGGAAGTGTTATTAACGGATCGGAGGTGAGCGCTTAATGAATATCATTGCAAAGCTCACCATGAGGCATCTTAATGAGAACAGAAAAAGGACAATCGTTACGATACTTGGTATAGCAATGTCCACGTCCCTTATAAGTGCCATGATGCTTGGAATTTTTTCCTTTTTCAAATTCTTTGGATATGTTGCGATCCAAAGAGATGGAGATTCACAGGTAGTTTACAGCGAAGTTACTAAGGAACAGTATGATGCTCTTAAAGCGGATAAAAAAGTTGCTGTGGCAGGTCTTTTGGATGCTAATACAAAGCTTAGCGGAATAAGGCTTGATAGCGGAGTAGAAGACAGATACCGTCTTGGAAATATACTTTCCGGAAATCAGTATTATTACAGTATAATGATAAATTCTGATTACGAGGGAACCCTTCCTACTAATTCATCTGAAATAGCAGTTGAGGAACAGTTCCTTAAAGACAATAATCTCTCTCTAAAGGTTGGAGATAACCTGTCCTTTGAACTTGGAAACAGAAGCTACATGGAAAACGGAGAGAGAATCTATATTGGCGGAAATTACAGATCAGAGGAGACCTTTGAGAGTCTGTTTAATGAAAACTGTAAAATAACAGCTATTCTTCACGGAAACAGATCTACTAAGGGATATGATATCATTCGCGGATTGGATGATGGATATTATCCTACGGTAAAGAACGCATCCGTTTATATAAAGCTAAAAAAGTGCGACCATACAGCAATTAAGCAGATAAAGCAGCTTACATCCGATTACGGTCTTGCAAAATCTCAGATGAATACAGAGTATCTTTTAAGCAGCTTTGCTTTTGAAGATAGTGACGGAACCTATCGTTCATTTTTTGTGATGATGGCAATTGCACTAGCTGTAGTAGTTGGAACATCTGTAATTCTTATAGTTAATTCTATAGGAATGTCTCTTACAGAGAGAATGCGATATCTTGGAATGCTTGCAAGTGTAGGTGCTACAGGAAGACAGAAGAGATTTTCAATTTATTACGAAGGCCTGGTCCTTGGTGTTATCGGTATTCCTCTTGGAATTTTGCTTGGATATATCGGAACGAAGATTACTCTTACCTATATGGGAGCAAAGCTTCTTGAAGCAGACGTTCTTGTTGGCATAGAAGGTATGAGAGGTGGAATTCCTATTGTATGCGCACCTATCGTAATAGTTGCAATTATTATCTGTTCAGCAATAACCATCTTTATATCAACTATCTTTCCTGCAATTAAGGCAGCGAAGGTTACGCCGATTGATGCCCTTAGGCAGAATGATACTATTAAGACCAAGGCAAGAAGCCTTAGAACACCTTTCTATATCAAAAAATTATTTGGATATGAGGGAGAGCTTGCTTACAAGAACATTAAAAGAAATGGAATAAAGGGTAGCGTTATTACTGCTTCAATTGCGGTATCAGTCATTCTGTTTTTATCAATAACATTTATCTGCGATGCAATTGACAGAGTAAATAAGTACGATTTTGATCTGCCTTGTCAGCTCTTTGTATCAAGTTCCCTTAGTGAGAGCGAGAAACTCCGCACTGAACTTGAAGGCATGGAAGGAATTGATGATGTTTATAATGCAGGTATCATCAACTTTAACTTTGTAAGAACAAAGGCAAATGAAAAGGAACCTCTTGCAAACAGAGATATAGCGAATCCTGAGTTTTATACTCCTGAGTATTCTAAGCTTAATCTCGTGGGCATGACGGTAGTAATTGTTGATGATGATGCATTTAGAGAACTATTATCAGCAAACGGACTTTCAGAAGAGAAGTATTTTGATGGAACACTTCGCGGAATCCTGCTTAATACCTTTTTCCATGATACAAAGGCAGGGGCTGTTTATACGGATAAAATAATCGGTCAGAGCCTTCACTATGATGATGAAGAGGGATATCCTCCGGCTGTAGAGGTAGGGGATCTGATCGGGTATGACAAGGAACACAAGGTTTTGAATCTAATAAGCAGAGAGATGATCGGTATATTTGTTCCTGCTTCTGTCTATTATGAAAAAGCAGCAATAAATCTTTCTCCTGATATTTTGACAGTGGATCTGGCAGTTGAAACAACTGCTCATGAAGAAGTTTACACCAGGATTTACGAGATGCTTGAGAGAGAAAACTATCATAACTACAGTGTATCTGACCTGACTGATTCACTTACTATTATGAATACCATCACACTTATGCTTAAGGTCGTGATGTACGGCTTTACAGGGCTCCTTACACTTATTACTGTTGCAAATATTATAAATACTATTTCAACAGGAATCCTCCTTAGAAGAAAAGAGTTTGCAATGTATAAGTCAGTTGGTATGACAAGCGGCGGCTTTAGAAAGATGCTAAGACTTGAGACCTTCCTCTACGGAATAAGAGCACTTATCTTTGGAATACCGGCATCTCTTATAATCAGCTTCTTTATGTACAGATCCTTTGACAACGAACTTGTTGCATTTAATCCCAGCTGGATCATGTACATAGCAGTTGTTGGTGCCGTCTTTGGAATTGTAGGTGCAAGTATGCTACTTTCTATAAACAAGATTAAGGACGACAGCATAATCGAAGCTTTAAAGAATGACGCAGTATAAAATTATCAGTAAGGACAGCTTTCCCTTGGAATATATTCAGCAGAAAACTCGCGGGAGTCAGGCACAAGGCTAAGCTCAGTTATGGCCCTTGATATCCTGGTAAGGCAGGCATCAGCCATAGCTTCCATGGGAAGGCTTACTACTGACAGAGAGGGAATTGAGTATTCCTCAAGATCTCTGCTGCCGTTACCAATACTTATAAGTTCTGTTTTTTCAGGGATTTTTATCCCTTTATCATGAAAAGCCTTAATGGCGCCAAGAGCAATA
>JAILPB010000009.1 GCA_024690485.1 Butyrivibrio sp.
TTTTTTATGAAAGGGGAAAAATATATGAAAAAACCTATGAAACTGTTGTCAATTTTAACATCAGCCAGTTTGGCAATGTCAGGCCTCTCTGCAATGGCAATTCCTATGACAGCGTATGCTGCGTTAGTTGCAGAAAATCCATTTTCGATTATAGAAGCATCAGGAGACGAAGCTGATACATCAATGACGATTGAAGAAGGATATGAAACACTAAATCCGATTTCATTGACTGTTACCGAGAATTTCGACACTGCTACGGATACTTGGATTGCGGTAACTAAATTAGGTGTAACAAAAGATGGTGAAGATTTAGGAGAAGATGGATTTGTTTGGACTTGCGAAGGATCAGAAGATGCTGAAAATACGACAAAAACATCAGCTGCAACATTGGGGATTCCAGTTGGTTTAACTGAGGGCGAGTATGTAGTTACTGTTGGTAATACAGAGCCTACAATTAGTGCAACATATACGGTTACAGTTACAGCAGCTTCTGGTGGCGGAGAAGAACCGACTTATGATGCAGAAATTACGCCTGATACTTTTACACTTAATAAAACTACTACATCTAAGACATTTACAGTATCAGCAACTGAAGAAAGTGATGCATTCCCAGAAGCAGCAACATATAAATGGGAATTAACAGCAGGAGCTACTGGGGCATTTGACCTTTCTACAGGAGCAGGTACAGCTGCTGCTGACAATGATTCAGTTGAGATTTCAGTATCAGAAGATGCTGAGCAGATATTTGCAGAAGCGGTTGCGGATGCAGAAGAAGCTAAAACAGAAGTTCCTACTTTCCTTCAGGCTACACTGACAGCTACAGTTGCAATCGTAGGACAGGAAGATATAGTAAAGACTGCAACAGTTAAGTATGTTCCGGAAGAAGAGGAGGAACCTTCTGAAGAGCCTTCAAAGCCTCAGGACGAAGAGAAGAAAGATGAGACTAAGAAGGATGACACATCCAAGGCACCCGCTCCTGCAGGAACAGAGATCAAGGGCGAGCAGGCTACATATAAGGTAACAGGAACAGGCGAAGCTGAGTATGAGGCACCTAAGGATGCAGCAGCTTCAACAGTAGCAATCCCTGATGAAATCAAAGATGCAAATGGAAATGTATATAAGGTTACTTCTGTAGCACCTAATGCATTCAAGAACAATAAGAAGATCACAAAGGCTGTTATTGGTAAGAATGTAACAACTATTGGTGCAAATGCATTCTCAGGATGCAAGAAGTTAAAGAACCTTGAGCTTGATGGAAACGTTGTAAAGACTATCGGAAAGAACGCTTTCAAGGGCACAAAGAAGGGTCTTAAGGTTAAGATCTTTGCTAAGAACAAGAAGACAGCTCAGAAGCTCTTTAAGAAGGTTGTAAAGACTGGTAAGGCTAAAGAGGCTACTCTTAAATTCAAGAAGAGAGCAGTTAAGAAGTAAACTTCATCATAAGAATCATTTTTCCATCATCAACACCCCTGCCATATGGCAGGGGTGTTGATTTTTATATCGCTGTAGAGATATAATTATGACATGGATATTATATCTCTACAGCGATATATGTATGGAGGATAGTTTTGAAGGAAACAATATATCATGGATCTGATCATATAATTGAAAATCCGGAATATGGTCTTGGAGCACTAACTAATGATTATGGGCGGGGCTTTTATTGTACGAAAAGCCCGGAGCTTGCAAAGGAGTGGGCATGTGGCCGCGGAACGAATGGCGTGGCCAATAAATACGAGCTTGATATGGCAGGACTAAAGGTGATTAACCTGAATGGAGAGCCATACAATATTTTGAACTGGCTTGCTGTGCTGACCAAGCACAGAACCTATTGGCAAAACAGCAGTATTTCGGCAGAAGCCAAAGCATATCTCCATGATAACTTTTATGTGGATATTTCCGGAGCGGACGTGGTTATAGGATATAGAGCAGATGATTCATATTTTTCCTTTGCTCAGGATTTTGTTTCGGGAGCGATATCTCTTCAGAAATTGAAGCGTGCGATGTATCTGGGAGAGCTTGGCGAGCAGATTGTTCTTATAAGCAAAAAGGCATTCAAGAATCTAAAGTATGTTGGCTATGAAAATGCTGATGCAGAAACATATTTTACTATGAAAAATGACAGGGATGGCAGGGCAAGGAAAGCATACAGAGAAGATAAGAAAACCGGTGTAGACCTTGATGAACTGTATATGATTGATATTATGAGAGGACATATTAAGAATGGAGATCCGAGCTTACAGTGAACTTTATATTGAGTCGGCACAAAATGCTATTGGGCATATGTTTGACTTTGCTATAAATGAGTTGGAGATATCGCCGGATGAGTTTGCAAATTTATTTTTGTGCGCTGCATTATCAAAAGAGATAGAAAGGGGTAATCCCAAGTATGTAGCAGGATCTACAGGTCCGGAGCTTGCCAGAGCAGTTCTTGATAGCGTGGGAATTAGCTATAAAAAAGCCGAAGACGTCATGTATGCCGACAGAAGCCCTGAGTACTGGGCAGGATGGGTACTAGCCTATTATCAGTGGTACAGGAACTATTCCTTTGGCTATATCTTGAAGGCTGTGCCTTTTAGCCAGCTTCTTATTATGTATCACGTTTATCATGAGATGGATATTATGAAATTCGTAGAAACAATGGATGAAAAGCTGCAAAGCTTTTATCCTGAAACGGCGCTTCGTCGAAGACGTGAACTTCTAGGACTTTCCCAAAGACAGCTTTCCGACAAGGCGGGTGTCCCGTTAAGGCAGATTCAGCTCTTTGAGCAGAGACAAAGAGATATCACTAAGGCACAGGCATTTACTTTGCTTAAACTTAGTAAAGTGCTTTTATGTAATATAGAAGACCTGATGTTATGACTTGAACGGAGGATGGTATGGAAGAGAAAAAACTTTATGTGAAACAGCTTAGGCCTTATCTGTACTTGCTTGATGAGGCTCACAACGCGACGGGCTATCTGGTTATTGGGGAAGACAAGGCCTGCGTCATTGATACTATGTGCGGAGATTGCAACCTGTATGAGGAAGTAAGAAAGCTTACAGATAAGCCGCTGGTTGTGGTAAATACTCACGGACACATCGATCATATAGCCGGAAATGTATATTTTGATGAGAGCTATATGAACTTAAAAGACATGCCTATTGTCGAGATGTTCCTTAGGGACCCTGAGGTTAAGGAGTGGCTTGAAAACAATAAGCTCACAGTACCTCCTTTTAAGGATATCAAGGGCGGAGATGTTATTGATCTTGGCGGAAAAACTCTTGAAGCTATCGACCTTCCGGGACACACTCCCGGCGGAATTCTCCTTCTGTTAAAAGAAGACAGGATCCTTTTTACAGGCGATGGCATAAATCACCACCTGTGGATGCAGCTTGACGGTTGCCTTAGTCTTGAGGAGTATGTGGAGGAGCTGGATAAGGTCATGTACCTTGAAAATGAGGCTGATCTCATACTTCACGGACACGCAAGAGATTTTGATGACATATCTCTTATGAGATGCCTTCGTGATGGAATACAGGAAATCTGCGATGGAAAGACAGAAGGTGATGAGCCTTACGAGTGGTTTGACGGTGTGGACAGACAGCATCATTTTGCAGTTTTAGATGGGAAAAAATATCAGCAGGATGATCATGTGGTCTGCTACAAAGAGAACAATATTCATCGCAGGTAAGGATTAAAATAAAAATATGATATAGCAAAGACTGATTGCGAAAAAATAGTTTCCTGCAAATATTGATAGCTTCTAGCGTTTGCTAAAAGAATATTAATGCAGTACACTGATAGTCGTTGTTGTTTTATCAAAGCTTGATAGGAGATTATTATGGCAATCAGAATTATTACGGATTCAGCAAGTGATATTCCTCAGGAAACTGCGGGGGAGTGGAATATAAGAGTTATCCCACTTAAGGTTCGCTTTGGAGAAGAGGAATTTTTAGATGGGGTCACAATGACCTATGATAAGTTCTATGCTAGACTTGTAGAGTCGGATGAGCTTCCAAAGACCAGTCAGATTCCGCCCTTTGAATACGAGGAGGAGTTTAGAAAAGGTGTGGAAGCTGGCGATGATGTTATCTACTTAAGCCTTTCTTCAGGAGTCTCCGGCTGTTATCAGAGTGCATGTATAGCGGCTGAAGAATTTGATGGTAAGGTACATGTAATAGATACCAAGCAGTTTTGCATATCAGAATACATCATCGTTCAGAGAGCGGTTCAGCTTCGGGACGAAGGCAAAACTGCGGCTGAAATCGTAGATATAATAGAAGAAGAAAAGAAAAACGCAAGAGTAATTGCACTTTTTGATACCCTGGAATACTTGAAAATGGGTGGTAGAATTTCAGCGGCAGCAGCCATGGCAGGAGGAGTTTTATCCATAAAGCCTGTTATAACCATTGAAGATGGCGAGGTTGCAGTGGTTGGAAAAGCAAGGGGTTCAAAAAACGGAAATAATATGCTCATTCAATATATTGATAAACACGGCGGAATAGATTATGATAAACCGATGTGTTTAGCATATTCGGGTTTGTCGGATGATCTTCTTGTAAAATACAAGGAAGACAGTAAACATCTGTATGTAGACTATGTTGAGGATATCCCAACTGAGCACGTTGGTGCTACAATAGGTACATATGCAGGACCCGGAGCCATTGCTTGCGCATATTTTCACAAAAGCTAAGTTATAAGGGAAGGGAATAATAATGAAACAGGCATTTGATAATGACAAGTATATTTCTATGCAGTCTGAGAGGATCAGAGAGCGTATTGGCCAGTTTGGCGGAAAGCTTTACATGGAATTTGGAGGTAAACTTTTCGATGATTATCATGCATCAAGAGTTCTCCCGGGTTTCCAGCCTGACTCCAAGATCCGTATGCTCACTCAGCTCAAGGAAGATGTGGAGATAGTAATTGTTATTAACTCAAATGACATAGAGAAGAACAAGGTTCGTGGAGACCTGGGCATCACTTACGATATGGACGTTCTAAGACTTATCGATGCTTTCCATGATTACGGCCTTTATGTTGGTTCTGTAGTTCTTACACGCTACGACGGAACAGATACGGTAATTGCTTATCAGAAAAAGCTTGAGGCACTTGGTCTTAAGGTATACAGACATTATACAATTCCCGGATACCCTTCAAACATTCCTCTTATTATCAGTGAAGAGGGCTATGGTAAAAATGAATATATTGAGACAAAGCATTCACTTGTAGTTGTCACAGCTCCAGGACCCGGAAGCGGAAAGATGGCAGTATGCTTATCTCAGCTTTATCATGAAAACAGACATGGCGTTAAGGCAGGATACGCTAAGTTCGAGACATTCCCTATCTGGAATATCCCGCTTCAGCACCCTGTAAATCTCGCATACGAGGCAGCAACTGTGGATCTTGCTGATATGAACATGATCGATCCTTATCACCTTGAGGCATACGGCGAGACAACAGTTAATTACAACAGAGACGTTGCTGTTTTCCCTGTGCTTAATGCAATGTTCAAGCAGATTTATGGTGATTCTCCTTACAAGTCACCTACCGATATGGGTGTAAACATGGCAGGAAACTGCATTATCGATGATGATGCAGCTTGTGCAGCAGGTAAGCAGGAGATCATCAGAAGATATTATAAGGAGCTCTGTGAAAAGAGAAAGGGCGACAGCTCTCAGGAGAGAATTGATAACTTAGAGCTTATTATGCAGAAAGCAGGTTGTAGCATTCAGGACAGACCTGTGGTTTCAGCAGCAAATCTTAAGGCTGAGCTTACAGGTGCACCTGCTGCAGCAATAGAACTTCCTGACGGACAGGTTATTACAGGAAAAACCAGTGCACTTATGGGTGCAACAAGTGCCATGGTTCTCAATGCACTTAAGACTATGGCAGGAGTTCCGGACGAGGTTGAGCTTATTTCTCCTTCAATAATCGAGCCTATTCAGAATCTTAAAGTTCAGGCTCTCGGCGGACATAACCCGCACCTGCATGTGGGCGAGATACTTATAGCACTTACTATTTGTGCAGCAACAGATCCTTCAGCTAAGGCAGCTCTTGAACAGCTTGATAAGCTTAGAGGGCTTGAAGTTCACTCAACAGTTATCCTTTCACCTGTTGATGAAAATACTTTCCACAAGCTTGGTGTAAATCTTACATGCGAGGCTAAATACCAGACCAAGAAGCTTTACCACGGCTGATAAATATATTACAGACAAGGGTGTCTGATGAATCTTTTCATCAGACACCCTTATTTTTTTCCTATATATATAAATAAGAAAAACATATCAATACTTCTATTGACATGAAAACACTAGAATAATAAACTAAGTTTACACGCTTTAACGCTTAAAAGCGATATACACTTTAAAACTTAAAAGTGTTAAAGAGAAGTTGGGGGGCATCATGGGCGAGTTAAGTTTTGAAGAAGTTGACGGCTTTGAGGTTCCGGGAGCCTTAAATGGGGAGAAAATCGAGCTTCCTTCAGACTCTTTCGAAGGAAGTTCTACTCATGTAACGGAACATATCTACATCATTTTTTCTGAAAGTATTTCAATTAAAAAAGGAATAAAGGCTATAGAAGATAAAGTTTTATCCGGAAAAAGGCTTGATATAAGAAGGCAGGATGAAACCGGCCATGGAATAGTTGCTGTTGTCAGCAGGGGGGAGCGCATTGAAATAGAAAAGCTCTCTGAGGTAGCCAGCCTGAAAATAGAAAAGGCTGCAAATACATTATAACGGAGTAACCATACGGGGTTGTTAAGGAAAAAGCTATTTGTTCCCTCCATAAGACTCTGTGTGTTTACCAATATAGAAAACGGAGGAATGCGTATGAAAAGAAAAGTTTGCCCCAAAAGGGCGCTGGCTGTAATTCTTGCCGCATCACTGGCAATATCACCATCTATTACAGCATCAGCCGCTTCTTTGGGAGACGGGGAGCAGGCTCTTACAGAGGAAGCTCCAGTTGCAGAGACATCTGAGAAAGAGACGTCTGAAGAAAATACTTCTGCAGCTGAGAAGTCCGATAGTGAGACTCCTTCCAAAGAGACACAGGAAACAGCCGGCAATGGGGATGAGTCCGGCAAAGAAGATGAAAAGAAGGATGCTTCATCTGAAGAAAAAACAGAGGATAAGCAGACGGAGGATGAGACTGTAACTCCTGAAAATGCACAGGATGCAGAAACTCCTGCAGAGGAGAACACAGAGGAGGCTTCAGAAGCTCCTGCAGAAGAAGTTTCAGAAGATGCTCCTGTTTTTGAGGAAGTTGATCCTGCAGAAGAGGGACTTGAAGATCCCGCTACAGCAATAGAAGCTGAAGAAGCAGATATTCCTGTAGAGGAGAGAGATCCCGATGAGCAGACACGTGTAATCATCGTCATGGAGGGCGATAGCGTTCTTGATGCAGGCTTTGACACAGAGGATCTTGCAGAGAATGATGCTGCTATGAATCTGTCTGAGAACATTGTAGCTCAGCAGGAAGAGCAGGTAGAGAAGATTTCTGAGGAAGCTCTTGATGGTGAAGAGCTTGATGTAAACTATAATCTTTCAATTCTCACCAATGCGGTATCAGCAGATGTTGCATTTAAGGATATTGAAAGCATTGAAAAGGTTGACGGTGTAGAAGCTGTTTATATTGCTCAGCAGTATGTTCCGCAGGAAACAGCTGATCCTAACACAATCACATCCGGCGATATGGTTGGAAGCTATGAAACCTGGGCTACAGGCTACACAGGAGCCGGCACCAGAATAGCAGTAATTGATACTGGTATCGACGTTGACCATCCTTCATTTGATGGCGCTGCCTTTGAGGCCCATCTGTCAGAAACAGCAGAGGAAGCAGGAAGAGAAGTAGAAGACTATGACCTTCTTGATTCAGAAGAGATTGAGACAGTTCTTCCTAACCTTAACGCTTCTCAGAGAAGTGAAGGTGTAACTGCTGATCAGCTCTATCAGAATGAAAAGATTCCTTTTGCATTTAACTATGTAGATAAAAACCTTGATATCACTCACGACAACGATGATGAGGGTGACCACGGAACTCACGTATCAGGTATAGCAACTGCTAATGCATATGTTCCTAACAGCGCTTCAGAGACAGGCTATTCAACTCAGGAAGCCGGCGTTGTAGGTATTGCACCTGATGCACAGCTTATAACCATGAAGGTATTTGGTACCGGCGGTGGTGCATACAGTGATGATTACATGGCTGCTATTGAGGATGCTATCCTCCTCAAGGCTGATGTTGTAAACCTGAGCCTTGGTTCATCAGCAGCAGGATATTCATCAGATTCTGAGGCATATATCAATGATATTTTCAAAAAGCTTGAGGGTACAAGCACAGTAGTATCAATTTCCGCAGGTAACTCCGGACGTTGGGCTGACAATTCTACTTACGGTGTCAACTTAAGCGGTGATGTAAATCAGGATACAGTCGGATCTCCCGGATCCTACTATAACGCTCTTACTGTAGCAAGTGCTGTAAACAGCGGATTTACAGGCAACTACTTCGTAACTACCGATGACAGAACAATTTTCTTTACACCCGGTAACGATACACTTGCTCCCGGTTTTGAAACTCTTGATACATCTGCAGATCAGAACGGAACAGATCAGCCTTTCGTATTCCTTGCAGCCAAAGGTGAAAAGAAGGACTATGAAGGCGTTGATGTAAAGGACAAGATCGTATTTGTTCAGAGAGGTGGCATCACCTTCGGCGAGAAGCAGATGAATGCTGAAGAAGCAGGTGCTAAGGCTGTTGTAATTTATAACAATACTGAAGGAACTATCAGCATGACACTTCAGGGAAGCACAGCTGTTATCCCGGCAGTATCAATTACTCAGGCAGAAGGCCTTGCTGTTGCACAGACTGCAGAGCAGGTATCTGAAACAGTATACGAAGGAATAATCAGAGTTCATGGAAAAGTTAAGACCAACTATGAAGCTGCTGACGGATATACAATGAGTGATTTCTCATCCTTTGGTGTACCCGGATCTCTTGACTTAAAGCCTGAGATTACAGCTCCCGGTGGAAACATTTTCTCAACAAGAGATAATGGCTCATACGGAACTATGAGTGGAACTTCTATGGCAGCTCCTTCTGTTGCAGGTCAGAGCGCACTTGTTGAGCAGTATATCAGAGAAAACGAACTTGCAGAAAAGAATGATGTTTCAGTTCGCACACTTGCTCAGTCACTTCTCATGAGTACAGCTATTCCGCTTCATGAGGAAAATGATCCCGAGCAGCCTGAGTGCTCACCCAGATCACAGGGTGCAGGTCTTGCTAACGTACATGAGGCAGTTTCTTCACCTGCTTACATCCTTGTAGGCGATAAAGAAGGTAACGACGGTAAGGTTAAGGTTACTCTTGGAGATGACCCGGGCAGAAGCGGAAGCTACAACTTCTCATTTGATGTATATAACCTTACAGAGGATCCTCAGTACTATGTACTTGATTCAAGCGTTCTTACAGAAGAACTCTATGATGAAGAAGGTACAACATATTTTGCAGGAACATCACACAAGCTTAGTCCTGACGTAACACTTACAGCTGATGATACAGCTCTTGTATATGACCTTAATGGAGATGGCAAGATCAATACAAAGGATCGCAAGGTTCTCCTTCAGGTAGT
>JAILPB010000050.1 GCA_024690485.1 Butyrivibrio sp.
TTTGAAGGATATTGAGAAGGCTATTCTTGCTTCTGATATCGGAATCACACCCAGCAATGACGGTGCCGTAATCAGATTGATTTTCCCTGAGCTCACAGAGGAGCGCAGAAAACAGCTCGCCAAGGATATTAAGAAAAAGGGCGAGGATGCTAAGGTAGCAATCAGAAATATCCGCCGTGACGGAAACGATGCTTTCAAAAAGCTTAAGGGAACAGATGATGTTTCTGAGGATGAGATTGCTGAGCTTGAAGAAAATCTTCAGAAGATGACAGATCAGTTTGTTAAAAAGATTGATGCTGCAGTCGAAGAGAAGAGCAAAGAAATAATGACAGTATAATGGTTATGAGCCTGTGACTAAAAAACACAGGCTCATGTTCACTTTTTTAAGAAGAGGTCATAGAACGTGGAAAATACAACAAAGATTCCTGAACATGTTGCCATAATTCTTGATGGTAACGGAAGATGGGCAAAGGCTAAGGGTATGCCCAGAAATTACGGACATATGCAGGGGGCAAAAGCAGTTGAAGATATCCTTGTGGTAGCAAGAGATATGGGCATTAAGTATCTGACAGTATATGCTTTTTCAACTGAGAACTGGAACCGTCCTGAGACTGAAGTATCAGCTCTTATGACAATTCTTAGACAGTATCTGAAATCCAGTATTAAAAAATCAATGAAGAACAACGTGCGTTGTCAGGTTATTGGCGAGAGATCCAAGCTTTCTGATGATATCAGAGAAGCTATCGAGGAACTTGAGAATGCCACCAAGGACAACACAGGCCTTACTTTCACAATTGCCATCAACTACGGAAGCCGTGATGAGATAGTAAGAGCTGTGAGAAAGGTAGCAGCAGAGTGCAAAGACGGAGCACTTGATCCTTCTGAAATAACAGAAGAGATGATAGCAGAACGCCTTGATACTCATAATATTCCGGATCCTGATCTTATGATCAGAACATGCGGAGAGCAGAGACTTAGCAATTTCCTTCTGTGGCAGTGTGCTTACACTGAGTTTTATTATACAGATGTGGCATGGCCGGATTTTGATAAGAATCAGCTTCAGATGGCTGTTGATGCCTATGCCGGACGTAACAGAAAGTTTGGCGGCCTCAATGATACAGCACAATAATATATTTGACAGGGGATAAAACATGAAAACCAGAGTGATAAGCGGCATAGTTATCGTACTTATGCTATTGGTCACACTTGTGATGGGAGGATATGTAACTGCGGGGGTACTGTTTTTTGTATCACTTATCGCATATCATGAACTTGCAAGGGCACTTTCATTTTCAAATACAGATGGGACAATTTCAGTTCTGGAACTCTTAGGAATTCTGGCAATTGTCTTTTTGTACGGCGCTACAGTAATTAGTGGCGGAAACATGATGTTCTATGTTTTGGCGGTAATGCTTCTTTTCTTTGGAGAGGCAGCAGTGTTTGTATTCACTTATCCGAAACATAGTGCGAACCAGCTGATATTTTCGGTGTTCTCTTTTATCTATGCGCCGATGATGCTGTCCTTTATATATCTTTTGAGAATCAGGGAAAACGGTAATTATTTTGCATGGATTCCTTTTGTTGCATGGGTTTGCGATACCTGTGCATATTTTGCAGGAAGAGCTTTTGGAAAGCACAAGCTTTGTCCCGTGCTTTCACCTAAAAAGACTATTGAAGGCGCTATTGGCGGATGCCTTGGAAGCTTAGTTGTGGGAATTATCTTTGGATATGTTTATGCTACCACTGCTAATACCGCAATTACACTGACTGAGAGCATGATCAGTTTTGGTATTATTACTATAGTCTCCAGCATTTTTTCACAGGTCGGAGACCTTATTGCATCAGGAATCAAGAGAGACCATGACATCAAGGATTATGGTAATCTGATCCCTGGACACGGCGGAATAATGGATAGATTTGATAGTGTTATATTTATTACACCGCTTATATTTTTTATGGCTACATTTTTAATTAAGTAAGAGGATTATTATGGGAAGAAAAATTGTACTACTTGGTTCAACAGGTTCAATCGGAACCCAGACTCTGGATGTTGTTAGAGCAAATCCTGAGGAACTTAAGGTAATAGGAATAGCTGCAAACAGAAGCGTTGATATGGTTGAGCAGCAGGTAAGAGAGTTTAAGCCTAAGTACGTCTGCATGTTTGACGAAGAAGCTGCTAAGGACCTTAAGGTAAAACTTGCCGATATGCCTGTTACGGTTTTATCCGGTATGGACGGACTTGTTGAGATTTCATCAGTGCCTGAGGCAGATACCGTGCTTACAGCAGTTGTGGGAATGATCGGAATAAGACCTACAATCGCAGCAATCGAGAGTGGTAAAGATATTGCTCTTGCTAACAAGGAAACTCTTGTAACTGCAGGACATATCATTATGCCTCTTGCGGAAAAGATGAAGGTTAAGATACTTCCTGTGGACAGTGAGCATAGTGCTATTTTCCAGTCTTTAAACGGAGAGCCTGCGGATAAGCTTGAAAAGATCCTGCTTACAGCATCAGGCGGCCCTTTCAGAGGCAAAAAGAGAGAAGAACTGGTGGATATGACAGTAGATGATGCCTTAAAGCACCCCAACTGGGATATGGGCGTTAAGGTTACGATCGATTCATCAAGCCTTGTAAATAAGGGACTTGAGGTTATGGAAGCAAGATGGCTCTTTGGAACAGACCTTGATAAGATCCAGGTTGTTGTTCAGCCTCAGAGTATTATCCATTCAATGGTTCAGTTCGTAGACGGCGCTGTTATGGCGCAGCTTGGCGTTCCGGATATGAAGCTTCCTATTCAGTATGCGCTTTTCTATCCAGACAGAATGCCTATGAGTGAGAAGAGACTGGATTTCTTTGAGCTTTCACAGATCACTTTTGAAAAGCCTGACATGGATACATTTAAGGGTCTTGCTCTTGCATATGAAGCAGCCAGAATAGGCGGAAGTATGCCTACTGTATTTAATGCGGCAAATGAGATGGCTGTTAAGAAGTTTGTAAATAGAGAGATTAAATTCCTTCAGATCTACGATATGATCAGCTCTGCTATGGAGAATCATAAAAAGATCGAGAATCCTAATCTTGAAGAGATCCTTAGGGCAGAGGCTGAAACCTACGAGTTTCTCAGCAAACAAAGATAAACACAATTTGGACACCTTTTCTATATAAAATTAGAGGAATTGTTTTTGGGAGGTTGTTTTAGAGAAACATGTCGATAATTATTTTTATTTTAATATTCTTCACATTGGTATTTACTCATGAGCTTGGTCATTTCCTTGTGGCTAAAGCCAACAATATAAGGGTAAAAGAGTTTTTCATCGGAATGGGTCCTATTCTGTGGAAAAAACAGAAGGGAGAGACTCAGTACAGCATCAGACTTCTTCCTATCGGAGGCGCCTGCGTGTTTGAAGGTGAGGATGGTCTTGAGGATGAAAAAGAGGAGTTTGACGAGCGTTCATTCCCTAATGCCAATGTGTGGGCGAGAATAGCAGTGCTTTTTGGCGGACCTTTCTTCAACTTCATTACAGCCATGATCATTGCAGTTATCGTTGTTGCTAATTCAAACTGGGTATTTCCTGTGATTTCAGGTCTTACTGAGGATTCAGCAGCAGCGGAAGCCGGACTTCAGGAGGGAGACACAATTGTTTCCATTGATGGAGAGAAGATCCATCTCGCATCTGAGGTAACACTTATTTCCCAGTTCAATGAAGGCGGAGCTATGAAGATTGTCTACGAGAGAGACGGCGAGAGGGGCACGACAGAACTTCAGCCCCACTACGACGCTGAGACTGACCGCTATTACATGGGAATTTATGTTGGAAAATATGATAAGGTAGCGCCTATTAAGGTGATTCCTTACGCATTTTATGATGTGCTCTATTACTTTAAGGCTACTTACAGAAGCCTTGCACTTTTGATTCAGGGAAAAATGTCATTTAATGATGTTTCAGGCCCTGTCGGAATGGTTAAGATTGTGGATGATACTTATACACAGGTTAAGCCCTACGGCTTTTCATCTGTTGTGCTCACAATGCTTGAGCTGGTAATCCTGCTTTCGGTTAACCTTGGAGTTATGAACCTTCTTCCGCTTCCTGCACTTGATGGCGGACGACTTATTTTCCAGTTTATCGAGGTAGTAAGAGGAAAGCCTGTTCCGAGAGATAAGGAGGGCATGGTTCACCTTGTAGGATTTGTGCTTTTAATGGCACTTATGGTAGTCGTAGTAATTAACGACATTTCCAAGTTTATGCACTAAGCCTGTGCCGGGAAGGCACATCGCTAATGGAGGTTTAAAATGGCATATCGCGATAATACAAAAGTAGTACATATCGGTAATAAGGTAATTGGCGGTGGCAATCCTATCATGATCCAGTCCATGACCAACACACCTACCGAAAATGTGGAGGCTACTGTTAATCAGATACTTGCCCTTGAGAAGGCAGGCTGCGATATCGTAAGATGCACTGTTCCTAATCAGGAAGCAGCTGATGCAATTAAGAAGATAAAGGAGCAGATCCATATTCCGCTGGTAGCAGATATTCATTTTGATTATAAAATGGCTATCGCTGCTATGGAAAACGGCGCTGACAAGATCAGAATAAATCCCGGAAATATCGGATCAAGCGACAGAATAGAAGCAGTTGTTAAGACCGCTAAGGAGAGAAATATACCTATCAGAGTTGGCGTAAACAGCGGCTCTCTTGAGAAAAACCTCCTTGAAAAATACGGCGGAGTAACAGCAGAGGGCCTTGTGGAAAGCGCCCTTGATAAGGTTGGAATAATCGAGAAGTTTGGCTATGACAACCTTGTTATAAGTATTAAATCTTCAAATGTAATGCTCTGCGTAGATGCTCACAGGAAGCTTGCAGAGAAGACAAATTATCCCCTTCATGTGGGAATTACTGAGGCAGGAACCGTTTATGGCGGTAATATTAAGTCATCCATTGGCCTTGGAATCATTCTCGGAGAGGGCATTGGTGATACCATCAGAGTTTCACTTTCAGGTGATCCTACAGAAGAAATCAGAACAGCTAAGATGATCCTTAAGACACTTGGTCTTAGAAAGGGTGGAATCGAAGTTGTTTCCTGTCCTACATGTGGCAGAACAAAGATAGATTTAATAGGCCTTGCTAATCAGGTAGAGGCCATGGTTCAGGAATTTCCGCTGGACATCAAGGTTGCGGTTATGGGCTGCGCCGTTAATGGTCCCGGAGAAGCAAGAGAAGCTGATATAGGAGTTGCCGGAGGTATCGGCGAAGGCCTTCTTATCAAGCGAGGAGAAGTTATCAGAAAGGTTCCGGAGGAGGAACTTATTGATGCACTAAGAAACGAACTTGTGCATTGGAATGATTAAGGGGTTAGGTAGTAACAGGTATGAGGAAGCCATTTCTTGAGGTGTTTTCGGCACTTAAATTAGATCAGCATACTAAGGACGAATTGTCGGACGTACAGGTTGAGAAGATTTCAACCACCGAGAAAAAGGACCTCATACGTATTTATCTTTCCAGCGAGCGCCTTATCGAAAAGGCGAATGTGGTGAAGGCTGAAAAGGAGATCAAGAAACAGCTTTTTAAAGATACCAATTTAAAGGTTAAGATTTATGAGCGTTTTTTCCTTTCAGCCCAGTACACACCACAGAATCTGATTGATCTCTACAAAGAAAGTATTCTGCTGGAATTCAAGAATTATGATTCAATTGAATATACGATTCTTAAAAACGCCGGTTTCGAGTTTCCTGAAAGCGACGTTGTTACTCTTGTCCTTGAGGAATCTGTAATTGCAGAGAAAAAGAGCCCGGATATTCTGCGTATTCTTGAGAAGATACTTAACGAGAGGTGCGGCTTTGCTGTAAAAATGCAGGTTAAGTACGAGAAGCCAAAGAAGCAGAAGAAGGAAATCGACTACAGTAAAGAGACTTCATTTTTGGCTAAAAAGCTGGAGGCAGCAGAGGAGGCTTCAGAAGAGAAGCACAAGGAAAAGGAAGCTGCAAAGGCTAAAAAGCAGGCTGAGAGTGGGGCTACTAAAAAGGATGAAGCAGCCAAGCAGGCAGCTGAATCCCAGAGTAAGTTTGGCGCAGGCTCTTTGGGAAGTAAGTTTGGAGCCGGTTCAGCAGGAAAGAGTTTCAAAAAGGGCGGCTTTGGCTCTTTTAAGAGATCTGATGATCCTAACATCATCTATGGTAGGGATTTTGAAGACGAGACCATGAACATGGATGAGATCGTAGGAGAGATGGGAGAAGTGACTGTCAAAGGACAGGTTATTTCCTACGATAAGAGAGAAATCCGTGGAGAAAAGGCTATTCTTATCTTTGGGATGACCGACTTTACGGATACAATTGTGGTTAAGCTCTTTGCCAAGATGGAGAATGTACCTGAGCTTGAGCAAGATATTAAGAAGGGCGCATTTTTGAAGGTTAAGGGTATTGCCATGGTGGATAAGTTCGACCATGAAGTTACCATACAAAGCGTTGCCGGTATTAGGAAAATCCCTGATTTTACCACAAAGAGAGTCGATGATGCAGAGGAGAAGCGCGTTGAGCTCCACTGCCATACCAAGATGAGCGATATGGACGGTGTTTCTGAAGTTAAGGACATCGTTAAGCAGGCTTATAAGTGGGGGATGCCCGGTATTGCCATCACAGACCACGGCGTAGTTCAGGCTCTTACTGAGGCTAATCATACCTGGGATGACCTCTGGGGCGCAGAGAAAAACAAGCGAAAAGAAGAGGGCGATAAGAGTCCCGACAGACAGGACTTTTTCAAGCTCATTTTGGGTGTTGAGGGATATCTTGTCGACGACTTAAAAGAGATAGTAATCAACAACAAGGGACAGAAGGTGGATGGAACGACCTTTGTTGTATTTGATATAGAGACCACCGGTTTTTCACCATCAAAAAATAAGATTATTGAGATTGGTGCCGTTAAGATGAAGGACGGTCTTATTGTTGACCGCTTTTCAGAGTTTATAGATCCTAAGGTGCCGATTCCGTTTAGGATTACCAAGCTTACAAGTATCACGGATGACATGGTAATCGGCTGTCCTACAAGGGATGAGATAATACCTAGATTTGTTGAGTTCTGTGAAGGCTGCGTCCTGGTTGGACATAATGTAGGTTTTGATATCAGCTTTATCAATGAAAACTGTAAGCAACTGGGAATCCCTGCAGATTATACCACTGTGGATACCATGGGACTTTCCCGTGCATTTTTCCCAAGACAGGCAAAGCACAATCTGGATGCCCTGTGTAAGACCCTTGGTGTTGTAAATGAGCATCACCACAGAGCCGTTGATGATGCAGAGTGTACAGCCAAAATTTTCATGAAGTTCCTGGATATGCTAAAGGACGAGGGCGCTGACGACCTGACTAAGGTTAATGCCCTTGGTGCCACAAATCCTGATATTGTAAAGCATCTTAGAACTCATCATATAATTATCCTTGCTAAGAACACTGTAGGAAGGGTTAATTTGTATACCCTTATCAGTAAGTCCCATGTGGATTACTTTAGCAGGTTCCCCAGAATCCCTAAGAGCGAGCTTATTAAGCACAGAGAGGGTCTTATTATCGGTTCTGCCTGCTGTATGGGCGAACTCTATGGCGCCGTTATTGAGGGCAGGGATGAGGAAGAGATAGCTAAAATTGTGGATTTCTACGACTATCTGGAGATTCAGCCTATCGCCAACAACCACTTCATGGTGGATTCAGAGCGCTACGAGGATATTAACTCTGATGATGATATCAGAGAGATCAATAAGCAGATCGTTAAGCTTGGTGAGCAGTACAATAAGCCTGTAGTTGCCACCTGTGATGCTCATTTCCTTAATCCTGAGGATGAGATCTACAGAACTATTATTATGGCTGGAAAAGGTATGGCTGACGAGGAGCCTGCGCCTTTGTTTGTAAGGACCACAAATGAGATGCTCTCTGAATTCGACTACCTTGGAGCTTCTAAAGCTCATGAAGTTGTAGTTGAAAACACCAGGGATATTTTGAAGAGGTGTGATAGCATTTCTCCTGTGCGACCTGATAAGTGCCCTCCTGTAATCGAAGACAGTGACGGCATTTTGACCAGGATTTGTTATGATAAGGCCCATGAAATCTATGGCGAGGACCTTCCTGAGATAGTAAGCGAGAGACTTGAGCGTGAGCTTAATTCAATTATTAAAAATGGATTCGCCGTTATGTACATCATCGCCCAGAAGCTGGTATGGAAGTCTGTGGAGGATGGATATCTGGTTGGATCCCGTGGATCAGTAGGATCCTCTTTTGTTGCCTTTGCATCTGGTATCACTGAGGTTAATTCACTTTCACCTCACTATGTGTGCCCTAAGTGCAAGTACAGCGATTTTGATTCTGAAGAAGTTTTGGCATATGGCGGTAATTCCGGCTGCGATATGCCTGATAAAAGATGCCCTAAATGCGGAACCATGATGAATAAGGACGGCTTTGATATTCCTTTCGAGACTTTCCTTGGATTTAAGGGTGATAAGGAGCCTGATATCGACCTTAACTTCTCCGGTGAGTATCAGTCCAAGGCTCATAAGTATACGGAGGTTATTTTCGGATACGGCCAGACCTTCAGAGCTGGAACCATAGCAGGTCTTGCAGATAAGACTGCTTACGGTTTTGTTAAGAAATATTATGAAGGTATCGGAGTAAGTAAGAGAAGATGTGAGATTGACAGAATTACTCAGGGCTGTATCGGCATACGTCGAGGTACAGGTCAGCATCCCGGAGGTATCATAGTACTGCCTGTGGGAGAGGATATTAACTCCTTTACGCCTGTGCAGCACCCCGCAAACGATATGACTACTGCTACTATAACTACGCACTACGACTATCACTCAATCGACCACAATCTGCTAAAGCTTGATATTCTCGGCCATGATGATCCTACCATGATCAGATTCCTGCAGGATTGTACCGGCCTTGACCCTAAGACTGTGCCTCTTGATGATAAGAACGTCATGGAGCTTTTCATGAGCACAAAGTCTCTTAATATAACTCCTGACCAGATCGGTGGAACCAAGCTCGGATGCCTTGGCCTTCCTGAGTTTGGTACCGACTTTGCTATGCAGATGGTTATCGATGCCCATCCCACATCCTTGTCTCACCTTATAAGGATTTCCGGCCTGTCCCATGGTACAGACGTATGGCTTGGCAACGCACAGACTCTCATTCAGGAGGGAAAAGCTACAATCGATACCTGTATCTGCTGCCGAGACGATATCATGATCTACCTTATCCAGAAGGGAATGGATAAGTCACTTTCTTTCAAGACCATGGAGTCTGTTCGTAAGGGTAAGGGACTTAAGCCCGATATGGAAGAAGCCATGATTGCGGCAGGTGTTCCCGATTGGTACATCTGGTCCTGTAAAAAGATTAAGTACATGTTCCCCAAGGCCCACGCTGCGGCTTACGTTATGATGGCCTGGAGAATTGCGTACTTCAAGGTATATGTGCCTCAGGCTTTTTATGCTGCATGGTTTTCAATCAGAGCTAAAGCGCTGAATTATGAGCACATGTTCCAGGGCGAAACCACTTTGAAAATGTGGATGAACCAGTACAGAGAACTTGGGGATAAGATGAGCAACGCCCAGCAAAACGAGCTTGCCGCTATGAGGCTTGCAGAGGAGATGTACGAGCGCGGAATAGAAGTTATGCCTATTGATATTTTCAAGGCTCAGTCCAGATCCTTCCAGGTAATCGGGGATAAGATCATGCCCAGCCTTCTTAGCATAGACGGCCTTGGTGAAAAAGCTGCCGACCAGATCGTTGAAGCAGCAAAGGATGGTCCTTTCATATCCCGCGACGACTTCCGCCAGCGCACAAAGTGCCCTCAGGCAGTAGTAGAGCGCATGGCCGAGATGGGACTCCTTGGCGACATCCCGGAGTCCAACCAGATAAGTATTTTTGATTTTATGAAGTGATGAGAGGGGCTTGCTGCGTGGGGTTCCGGTCCAGTTGGTTTATGTGCATGCAGGTTTAAGCGCAGGCAGGCTTTTGGGGATTTTGAAGGTTTTGACTTTTTTGCCTCCTTCGCAGGCTTTTGGGGATTTTGAAGGTTTCGACCTTCTTGCCTTCTTCGCAGGCTTATTGGATTTTGGGCTATATTGCGGAACAAATTTTAAAGGTTCCACTTTTTATCACTATATAGATGATTTGCGTTCTCTATCTTGTAAGTTTGGGCGTATATGCAAAATTAATCCTGAAGGTTCCACTTTTATGCCGATTTTCGTGGTACCTTCAGGATTTTTTTGCCTAATTATGCCAAAGCCAGCAAAAATCTGCGAAAATATGCCCTTTTGTGGAACCTTGAGAATTAATTTAGCGGTCTGTGCCAAAAGGATGTCTGCTTCATTTACGTTGAGGAGGTATACCTTGGGCGTTTTTTATTTAAAACAACCCCAAAATCATATTATTTTTAAAAAAATCGCCAAGAAACCGCTCAACCACGCGGTTTTTTAAATAACATGAAAATTTTTTAAAAAAATTTGAAAAAAGTACTTGTCAAAATAAGAATCATGTAATAATATAATCAAGTCGCGTCACGAAAGACACGACAGACAAAACCCAATATGGCTCGTTGGTCAAGCGGCTAAGACGCTGCCCTCTCACGGCAGAATCAGCGGTTCGATTCCGCTACGAGCTACTGACTGTGTAAACAGCCCAACCCTAGATCCCAAGTCACTTAGTGATTTGGGTTTTTTATTTCCTATAATCATTTCACGATCAGGCTTCTATATTATCTTGTACCCTCTAAATCAATGCGATATAATAGCATCTGCTTACTAATTTATAGGGAGGAAAGTAATATGAAACACACAAACACATTGGGGGATGTAATTAAGAAGGTACTGGCTTTTGTACTGGTACTTGCAATTGCAGTTACATTTTCACAGCCACTTAGCGTTGAGGCTAAGAAGAAGGCTAAGGCAAACAAGGTTACTCTTGCAAAGCAGGGACTTTCAACAGATATTGAGGTTATTAAGAGTGTCTCTAAAGAGTTAAAGGCTGGTAAGAATGCAGTTACAGTTAAGAGACTTGGCGGTGGTATGTTCAGTACATACGAGGGATATGCAAAGTTTGTTGCACCTGCTGCAAAGACTTATACATTAAAGTTTAGTAACCTCAAGGCTAAAGGTAGGACAAAAAGTGTTCTTGGTGATGTATCCGGATATACAATCAAGGGACAAACAATAAAAAGTCTTAAACTTGGACCTGTAAAAAATATGTATAACGCCCAGCTTGGAACTAAGAATGTTTCTAATTATAAGAAGACCTTTACAAGTAAGGTTACCCTTGAAGAGGGCGAGACACTTTATCTGTTATATAGCTTTTCAGGTCAGTCAAAGAATAAGAGCGTTTCACTGGAAACAACAATAAAATAATTAACGACCAGAGGCTTCCATCTAAAAGGTGGGAGCCTTTGTTATTATTCTTGGCAATTTCTCGCAAATATATCGCAATTTCTGTGATGAATTAATTCCTTTTTGTTAGTATAATTACGTGTGGAATATTATTTGCAGCGTTTTTCTTGATGCCGTAGTCTATGACGCCGTCAGAGGAGGAGCACTGTTTTAGCAAAAAACACACGGGAGGACAGGTATGTTTTATATAGGTGTAGATTTAGGTACATCATCCGTCAAGCTTATTCTTATGGATGAGGCCGGAAAAATTCATGGTTCTGTATCAAGGGAGTATCCTCTTTCTTTTCCTCAGCCCGGTTGGTCTGAGCAGAAGCCGGAGGACTGGTACAGAGAAAGTGTTGAGGGATTAAAGGAACTTTTAAAGGACGTAGATGGCAGCCAGGTAGCAGGTGTAAGCTTTGGCGGACAGATGCACGGCCTTGTAATCTTAGATGAAAACGATGAGGTAATTCGTCCTGCAATTCTTTGGAACGATGGTAGAACACAGAAGCAGGTTGAGTACCTTAATAATGAGATTGGAAAAGATACACTTTCCAAATATACAGCAAATATCGCGTTTGCAGGTTTCACTGCTCCCAAGATCCTCTGGGTTAAGGAGAACGAGCCTGAAAACTTCAAGCGCATTAAGAAGATAATGCTTCCTAAGGATTATCTTGCATATAAGTTCTCAGGAACTTTCTGCACAGATTACTCAGATGCATCAGGTATGCTCCTTCTTGATGTTCAGAACAAGAAGTGGTCTGATGAGATGTGTGAGATCTGCGGCATTACCAAGGATCAGCTTCCGGGGCTCTATGAGAGTTATGAGAAGGTTGGCGTTATGAACCATGAGCTTGCATCAAGCCTTGGACTTTCAGATAACGTAGTTGTAGCAGCAGGTGCAGGCGACAATGCGGCAGCAGCTGTTGGAACAGGCACAGTTGGTAATTCAAGATGTAATATATCTCTTGGAACAAGCGGAACAATCTTTATGTCTTCTGAGAAGTTCGGCGTAGATGATAATAATGCACTTCATTCATTTGATCATGCTGATGGAAAATATCATCTTATGGGATGCATGCTCAGCGCAGCAAGTTGCAATAAGTGGTGGATGGATGAGATTTTAAAGACTAAGGATTATGCAGATGAGCAGAAGGGAATCGAAAAGCTTGGTGAGAACCATGTATTCTTCCTTCCTTACCTTATGGGTGAGAGATCTCCCTGGAACAATCCTAATGCTCGTGCAACCTTCACAGGTATCACAATGGATACAACCAGAGAGGACATGACACAGGCAGTTCTTGAAGGCGTTGCATTCGCTACAAGAGATATGTACGAAGTTGCTAAGAGCATCGGCATCACACCTGAGAGAACAATGATCTGCGGCGGCGGAGCAAAGAGCCCTCTTTGGAGAAAGATGATCGCCAACATCCTCAACATCAAGGTTGATGTACCTGAGTGCGAGGAAGGCCCCGGAATGGGCGGCGCTATGCTCGCTATGGTTGCCTGCGGTGCTTACAAGACAGTTGAAGATGCATGTGCAGCTATTGTTAAGGTGAAGGAGACAGAGGAGCCTGATGCAGAACTTGTTAAGAAGTACGAAGCGCGCTATCAGCAGTTTAAGAGCATTTATCCTTCATTAAAGGACACATTTGACAAGATTATCTGATGAAAAACGGCGCTACCCCTTGACTAGAGCCAAGGGGAGTGCTATATTGACTATGATAACTATAGATAATGCAAACTAGAAGTGGACTTGCGAAAGTCCACTTTCTTTATGCTTGCAGAAATAGAGCCGTAAAAAGGCAAAGGAATAGTATGTCAAGAAAAGAAGAAATAGAAACAAAAACAGAAGCTCTTCTTAGACCTATTGCTGAGCAGAACGAAGTAAGCATCTATGATGTTGAATTTGTTAAGGAAGCAGGTGAGTGGTACTTGAGAGCCTACATTGACAGAGAGGGCGGAGTTGATATCAACAAATGCGTTGATGTTTCAAGAGCTTTATCAGATGCCCTTGATGAGCATGATTTTATTGAAGAAGCTTACACTCTCGAGGTATCAAGTCCCGGACTTGGCAGACAGCTCAAGAAGGACAGGCACTTTGAGAACAGCCTTGGACAGGAAGTTGACTTAAAGCTTTACAAGGCAATCGACGGAACCAAAGAATTCACCGGAGTCCTTAAGGGCTACGATTCAGATACAGTAACTGTGACTATTGGTGAAGAGGATCGCACATTTACAAGAAAAGAAATATCTAGTATCCGACTGACACTGGATTTTTGAGTTTTCATATTAAAGGAGAAAAATCATTATGAGCAAAGAATTGATGGATGCACTCGATTTACTGGAGAGGGAAAAGAACATCAGCAGAGATTCACTGTTTGATGCAATCGAGAATTCACTGGTAACTGCTTGCAAGAATAACTTCGGCAGAGCAGAGAATATCCGCGTTGAAGTAGACAGAAGCACATGCGATTTCAAGTGCTTTGCAGACAAGGAAGTAGTCGAGCTTGAGGACGACGTAATGGATCCTCTTCTTGAGATCTGTCTTGATGATGCACACAAGATCGATCCTAAGGCTAAGATCGGTGATATCGTTGCTGTTTCTCTTAATTCTAAGGAATTCGGACGTATCGCTACTCAGAATGCCAAGAACGTTATCCTTCAGAAGATCCGTGAGGAAGAGCGTGGTGCTATCTACAATGAATACTATACTCAGGAGCATGACATTGTTACAGGTGTGATTCAGAGATTTATCGGTAAGAACATCAGCATTAACCTTGGAAAAGCTGATGCTATGCTCAACGAGAACGAGCAGGTTAAGACTGAGCGTTATCGTCCTACAGAGAGAATCAAGGTTTATATCCTTGAGGTTAGAAACGGCAGCAAGGGACCTCGCATTCTTGTTTCAAGAACACATCCCGATCTCGTTAAGAGATTATTTGAGCAGGAAGTTGCTGAGATTCAGGCCGGAACAGTTGAAATCAAGTCAATTGCCCGTGAGCCCGGCAGCCGTACCAAGATTGCTGTTTACTCAAACAATCCTAATGTTGATGCAGTCGGAGCTTGCGTCGGTGTAAACGGAAGCAGAGTTAACCTCATCGTTGATGAGCTTAACGGTGAGAAGATTGATATCGTTAACTGGGATGAGAACCCCGGTAACCTTATTCAGAATGCTCTTTCACCTGCAAAGATCGTTGCTGTATTTGCAGATCCCGATGAGAAGAGCGCTAAGGTAGTCGTTCCTGATTATCAGCTTTCACTTGCTATTGGTAAGGAAGGCCAGAATGCTAGACTTGCAGCTCGTCTTACAGGCTACAAGATCGATATCAAGAGTGAGACTCAGGCTAAGGATGCTCCCGGATTCAGAATCGAAGACTATATGGATGATGAAGACGAAGAGTACGAGGAAGAGGAGTACTTCGAAGAGGGCGAGTACGAGGAAGAAGCTTCCGAGGAAGTTCTTGAGGAGTCTGAAGAAGAGACAGAAAAATAATTATCTTATAGATGACGGGTTTTTAATATGGAAAAGAAAAAACCGATGCGCAGATGTGTTGGCTGCAACGTGAGCAAAGAGAAAAAGGAGCTCATCAGAGTCATTCGCGACATGAACGGTGAGATCCATCTGGATGCAACCGGCAGGGCGAACGGCAGAGGCGCTTATATCTGCAGAAATATGGAATGCCTGGAACTGGCTGTCAAGAGAAAAGGTCTTGAGAGATCATTAAAAATGAGCATTCCTGAAGAAACCTTTGAAGATTTAAAAAAGGAGCTTAGTGAGCATGGAGAATAAGATATATTCTATGCTTGGATTGTGCCAGAAGGCAGGAAAGCTGGTGAGCGGTGAGTTCTCAGTTGAGAATGCCATTAAGGCAGGTAAAGCTTGTTTGGTTCTTGCAAGCAGTGATGCTTCTGAGAACACTAAGAAAAAATTCCGAGATAAATGTGATTATTATGGTGTACCCTTTGCTGAGTTTGGAGAAAAAGAGAGACTGGGCTCAGCTATTGGAAAAGAAGTTAGGACGAGTGTTGCAATTACAGATTCTGGATTTGCTAAGTCGCTTCAAGAAAAGCTTGGACATCAATAATCTGATACATTGAGGTTAGATGAAAAGTACGGAGGAAATGCGAATGTCGAAAATTAAAATATCCGAACTGGCTTCGGAGCTTGGACTGGAAGGAAAGGAACTTGTAGCTTACCTGCAGGATCAGGGCGTGGAAGCTGCAAAGAGATCCACCAGTTCAATAGAAGCTGAAGATGCGGAGAAAGCTAGAAAACACTTCGGAAGCGGCAAGGCAGCAAAGGAGAATGCGCCTGAAGCTTCTTCTGAGAAGGCTCCTGCTCAGCATGAATCTGCTGAAAAGTCAGAAGAGAATAAGGACGATAAGAAGCCTTTGAAGAAAAAGCCTGAAGCTGCAAAGGAAGCTGATGCTGCAGTAAAGAAAAAGAAGAAGATTATTTTTGTTACAAACCCCAGCAATTCCAAGAATGGTGGATTCCAGGGCGGAAATAACAACAATAATAATCAGAACCGTGGTAACCAGAACAGAAACGATCGTAAGGATAACCGCGGTGGTCAGAAACAGGGTACATTCGCACGTTCTCAGAACGTATATCATCCTATTAAACCTCTTACCGCACCATCTCAGCTTGAGTCATACAACACTGAGATTCCGAAGTATCAGGAAAATACAGCTAAGTCTGCTGCACCTAAGGCAGAGGCGCCTAAGACAGAGGCACCTGCAAACAAGCCTGTGAAGCAGACAGAAGCACCTCAGCGCAGAGAAAATAACGAGAATCGTCAGCATGAGAACCGCCAGAACGACAATCGTCAGGGCGGAAACCGTCCAAATGACAACCGCCAGGGTGATAACCGTGACAGACGTCAGGGCGAGCGCAGATTTGACAAAAATAACCAGGGCGAGCGCAGATTCGATAACAATAACCAGGGCGGACAGCTCAGAGGCGGTAACTCTAATGACAGAGGCAGAGCTGGTCAGGGACAGGTTCGTCAGGGTGCAGGACAGGGCAGACCCGGTCAGGGTGGTCCTAATAGAGGAGCACAGCCCGGAGCAGGCAAGAACTTTGCTAAGGGTGGTACTAAGAATGCGGGATTTGAGCCACCTGTAGCTGAAGGAAAGGGCGAAGGAAAGAGACGCTCTCAGCAGGATAAGGATAAGAGATCCAAGAAGGATCATATTTATGAAGAAAATGATGAGATGATGCCTAGAAGTAAGAGAGTTGGCCGTTTCATCAAGCCTGAAGTTAAGAAGGTAGAGGAGCCTGAGGAGCAGATCAAGGTTATCACAATCCCTGAGAAGCTCACAATCAAGGAACTTGCTGATAAGATGAAGCTTCAGCCTTCAGCAATTATTAAGAAGCTTTTCCTTGCAGGTCAGATCGTTACAGTTAACTCAGAGCTTTCATATGAGGATGCTGAGAATATCGCTATCGAATACGATATCATCTGCGAGAAGGAAGTTCAGGTGGATGTCATCGAGGAACTTCTTAAGGAAGAAGAGGAGGATGAGAGCCTTCTTACTTCAAGACCTCCGGTAGTCTGTGTAATGGGTCACGTTGACCATGGTAAGACATCACTTCTTGATGCTATCCGTGACACAAGCGTAACAGATAAAGAGGCCGGCGGTATCACACAGCGTATCGGTGCTTACCAGATCAAGGTTAATGACAGAAAGATCACATTCCTTGATACACCCGGACACGAAGCATTCACAGCTATGCGTATGCGTGGTGCTAATTCAACAGATATCGCAGTACTTGTAGTTGCTGCTGATGACGGTGTTATGCCACAGACAATCGAGGCTATTAACCATGCAAAGGCTGCAGGTGTTGAAATAATTGTGGCTGTCAACAAGATTGATAAGCCCAGTGCTAACGTTGACAGAGTTAAGCAGGAAATGACAGAGTATGGTCTTATTGCTACAGATTGGGGCGGATCAACAGAGTTCGTACCTGTATCAGCTAAGACCGGAGAAGGAATGGATGTCCTTCTTGATACAATTCTTATTACTGCAGATATCCTTGAGCTCAAGGCTAATGCTAATCGTGAGGCAAGAGGTCTTGTCCTTGAGGCTAAGCTTGATAAGGGCCGTGGTCCTGTAGCTAACGTACTTGTTCAGAAGGGAACACTTCATGTAGGTGATTTCATTTCAGCAGGTGCTTGCTCAGGTAAGGTTCGTGCAATGATCGACGACAAGGGTAAGAGACTTAAGGAGGCTAAGCCTTCACAGCCTGTAGAAATCCTTGGTCTTTCAGATGTACCCGGAGCAGGTGAAGTATTCCTTGGTCACAACAGTGATAAGGAAGCTAAGCAGTATGCAAATACATACCTTCAGCAGCAGAAGAAGGATCTTATTGAGGAGACAAAGGCTAAGATGTCACTTGATGATCTTTACTCCAAGATTGAAGAAGGTAAGCTCAAAGAGCTTGATATCATCATCAAGGCTGACGTTCAGGGTAGCGTAGAAGCACTTAAAGCAAGTCTTCTTAAGCTCTCTAACGATGAGGTTGTTGTTAAGGTTATCCACGGCGGTGTTGGTGCTATCACTGAGTCTGACGTATCACTTGCAGCAGCATCAAATGCTATCATCATCGGTTTTGATGTAAGACCTGATGCAGTAGCTAAGAGCACAGCTGAGCACGAAGGCGTTGAGATTAAGCTTTACAAGGTTATTTACCAGGCAATCGAAGACGTTGAGTACGCTATGAAGGGTATGCTTGCTCCTGTGTATGAAGAGAAGATCATCGGTCATGCCGAGATCAGGCAGCTCTTCAAGGCATCCAAGGTTGGTAACATCGCCGGTGCTATCGTTACTGACGGTATGATCCAGAAGGATTGCAAGGTTCGCATCTCAAGGGATGGCGAGCAGATCTTTGAAGGTGATCTTGCATCACTTAAGAGATTCAAGGATGATGTTAAGGAAGTTAAGGACGGCTACGAGTGCGGACTTGTATTTGACGGTTTCGATTCAATCAATGTTGGCGACGTAGTAGAAGCATATATCATGGTAGAAGTACCTCGTGATAAGATTGAGTCCAAGTAATATCAACGATTATGGCAACAGAAGGCGATAATATGAGAAAAAACAGTATTAAAAATATCCGTATAAACGGCGAAGTGCAGAAGGTTATTTCTGAGGCTATCAGATTCAGCAAAGACCCCAGAATCAGCCCTATGACTTCAGTTATGGACGTAGAAGTTGCTCCGGATTTAAAGACCTGTAAGGTGTGGGTTTCTGTTATGGGTAATGACGAAGACAGAATGCGCACAGAGGAAGGCCTTAAGTCAGCAGCAGGTTATATTAGAAGCACTCTTGCAAAAGAGCTGAACATGCGCAACACACCTGAGCTTAGATTCATCATGGACGATTCTATTGAGTATGCAATCAATATGTCCAAGAAGATTGATGAAGTTGCAGCTAAGGACGCAGCAGCCAGAGCAGCAAGAGGCGAAGAGGATGAGGATGAGTCCTCTGAGGAAGAATAATTTTCCAAGGAAAATCAGTCACTTGTTGGCAGAAATATACTTTATAGAATGTGAGGGACACAGATGAAAATTGATGAACTCTTAACAGGAGTAAATACAGTTGGTATAAGCGGACATGTTCGCCCTGATGGAGACTGCATCGGTTCCAATATTGCATTATATCTGTATATTAAAAGGAATTTTCCTAATATCAGGGTGGATTTATTTTTACAGAAAATCCCGGGAGAGTATCTGTTCTTGGAAGGTACTGAAGAGATCAACTCCGACTACAGCACAGATGTGGATTCCTATGATGTTTTCTTTGCAATAGATTGTGGAAAAGAAAGACTTGGAGATTCCGAGAAGTTCTTTGACAACGCTAAGAAAAAGGTAAATATCGACCACCACATGAGCAATCAAGGTACCGGTGATGAGAACTACATCGTACCCACAGCAAGCTCTGCATGTGAGCTTGTCTATGATGTCATTGATAAAGATAAAATTGATTTGGATATTGCAAAAGCACTTTATACCGGAATCATCACTGATACAGGCGTACTTAAGTATTCAAATACATCACCTAAGACGCTTACGGTGGTTGCAGATCTTATCAAATTTGACTTCGAGTTTGGAGCTCTTGTTGATCATGTTTTTTTTGAAAAGACATATCATCAGAATCAGATTCTTGGAAGAGCACTTCTTGAGAGTTACCTTTTCATGGATGGAAAGTGCATTGTCTCAGTTGTTTCTCAGCAGACAATGGATTTGTATCAGGTAGAATCAAGTGACCTCGATGGAATAGTAAGTCAGCTCCTTCTTACAACAGGAACGGAGTGCGCTATATTCATGTATGAGCTTGAGACCATGAAGTATAAGGTTAGCCTTCGTTCAAAAGGCCAGGTTAATGTGGCAAAGATTGCAGAGCTTTTTGGTGGTGGCGGTCATGCAAGGGCTGCAGGATGCACCATGAATGGAACTCAGCATGACGTAATTAACAGCTTGTCTGAATACATTGACCGTGAACTTAAGGGAATCGGTGTGTGATTTTTAATATATCGAAAAAAATGTGGATGAATCATAAGTCTGCTGTGCATAAAGGGAAAATGAATGTATAACGGATTAATTAATGTTTATAAGGAGGCAGGCTACACATCAAGCGATGTTGTGGCGCGCCTCCGCGGCATTTTAAAAATGAGAAAGATCGGACATACAGGGACTCTGGATCCGGATGCGGTCGGAGTCCTTGTTGTTTGTGTGGGAAATGGCACGAAGCTTTGTGACATGCTGACAGACCATGACAAAGAGTACATTGCTGTCTGCAGACTGGGTGTAACAACTGATACCCAGGACATGTCAGGAAGAGTTATATCTGAAAGTGAAGTCAATGTGACAAGCGAGCAGCTTCATGAGGCTGTAAAGAAGTTTGTTGGTGAATACGATCAGATTCCGCCTATGTATTCTGCTATAAAAATAAACGGTAAAAAGCTCTATGAACTTGCAAGAGAAGGCAAGGAAGTAGAGAGAAAGCCCAGAAGAATCAACATTCAGGCAATTACCATTTTGGATGAGTCACATCTTCAGGATGAGCACATTTTTACTATGGAAGTTAAGTGCTCTAAGGGTACATATATCAGAACTCTCTGCAATGATATAGGAGAAGCCCTTGGATGCGGCGCTGCTATGGAGCATCTGACAAGAACAGCGGTGGGAAGCTTCCATCTTGAGACAGCTCATACCCTTGACCAGATCGAGCAGCTAAGAGACGCAGGCAGAGTAGAGGAGATTGTGGCTTCTACAGAGAGTCTTTTCAGGGATTTGGATTATTGCATCGTGAAAGATGATTTCAGACGAATGCTTGAAAATGGTAACGGTTTTAAGGTATCGAATCTTGTAAGTGAAGCTCCGGAGGATGAGGAGGATTTTATTGAATCTGAAAAGCTCTATGCTGATGGAACCAGGGTTCGCGTTTATGCAGAGGATGGAACATTCTTTGGAATATACAAGTGCGATGAGAGAACAGGCCAGTTCAGGGTTGAGAAGTTCTTTTACACCTCGCAATAAGAAATACACGGATAAAGAGCGGTGCTGTGGCAATTACTTTCCTGCAGCATCCGGGAGGTAATATGCGGATAATATCCGGGACTAAACAATTTCATATAGAGGATAAGACCGCTGTTGCTATCGGTAAGTTTGATGGTATCCACATGGGCCATCAGAAACTTTTAAATCATATCCTTGATAAAAAAGAAAAGGGAATGAAAGCTGTTATTTTCACCTTTGATCCTTCACCTGCAGTATTTTTTGCAGAAGCACGCAAAGTAAGGCATAGTGAGGCATTTAATGGCGAGAACAGTGAAGCATCAAAAGAAAAAAACATGATGCTTACGCAGCTTTTAACAAGGGATGAGAAGAGACGAAAGTTTGAAAAACTGGGAATAGATATCCTTATAGAATATCCCATGGATGCGGAGACAGCCCATACAGCTCCTGAGGATTTTGTCAGAAAAATTCTTCATGAACAGCTAAATGCTGCATATATAGCTGCAGGCGATGACTTATCTTATGGTTACAAGGGAAAGGGTGATTTTGCTCTTTTAAATAAACTTGCACCGGAGCTTGGTTACAGGACTCATGCCATTAAAAAGCTTCAGATGTTTGATAGGGACGTAAGTTCCAGCTTTATAAAAGAAGAAATAATCAAAGCTGAGATGAGCCGTGCTACAGAGCTTCTTGGCGAAAGCTATTATGTTGGCGGAATCGTTGAACATGGGAAAAAGCTTGGCAGAACAATAGGTTTTCCTACAGTAAATATATTGCCTCCGGATGAAAAATGCCTTCCACCCTTTGGAGTGTATTTCTCAGAAGTGAGAATAGACGGGAAAAAATATCAAGGAATGACCAACATAGGCTGCAGACCTACTGTTTCCAATAATGGGCAGGTCAGTGTTGAGACTTATATCTATGATTTTGAGGATGATCTCTACGGAAAATATCTGGAGATAGCGCTGCTTACCTTCCATAGAAGTGAGCAAAAATTCCCCACAGTTGAGGCCCTTAAAGCCCAGATGAACCAGGACCTTCAGGCTGGCAGGAACTATTTCAATTTGGAATATTAAGCTTCGGCATAGAGTTATAGCTCGTACTTGGATTTTTTTCTGCGGATTTCTTCCATGTAGGCTGCAGTAATGATACCGGTTGGAAGGGCTATCACAGCCATACCCACCAGGGCAGAGAACATAGTTATAATTCTTCCGACTGTGGTTACAGGTGAGATGTCTCCGTAACCGATTGTTGTAATTGAGATGGTTGCCCAGTAGATGGCATCCAGAAATGAGTTAAACAGATCGGGCTCTAGTTGGAAAATAAGCATGGCGGAGATGATTATATAAATAACGATCAGAATGAGAACAGCCCCAAGCTGCTTTCTGACTTTTCGAAGTACATTGGCAATGACTACCATTGTTTTTGAATAACGGACCAGCTTTACAATTCTGAATGCTCTGAATAGCCTGAAAAGGCGAAGTGTGCTGTTTACGGGCAATATAATATATAGAATCGGAAGCATGGAGAGAAGGTCGATTATTGCAAGGGGAGACAGAATATAAGCTATGTAGGCTCTTATATGCTTATAACCCATCTTATAATCTGCAGTATATATGCGAGCTACATAATCAATGAAAAAGATTATGAATGTGAAGATGTCGATCTGAGTCGTGTACATGCTCTCTGTTTTCATGGCAAGAGGAATCAGACCGACTATTACGGTGCAGGCCATAAGTGTATCGTAAGCTTTTGATGATGAATCTCCAATGCTGGAAGCTTCTAAGACTTCATAAGTTCTTTTTTTGAAATTGCTCATGTTTTTATCCTTTTCATATACAGATATACTCTGGGAACGGATTTTGAAAGTTCATCGCTTTATGCGGCTTTTGTGAGTATGTATAGCTCTGACCTACGGATTGATGATCGCTATAATGCCAAGGATTATGAGTAGCACAGATAAAATCCGGCATAGCAGCACAAAAAGAAAACGAACATTGTTGGAAGAGTCTTTGATGATTCCGGAATCAGTAATAAATTCTTTAGATTTGTCATTGTTTTTATCAGTGATCATAATAACCTCCATCTATTTATGAGGTTTACAGTTGCTATTATTATATCAAAATAGCGATATATGTTCTACGATTTTTAATCTTGAGACAGGCCGAAGTTATTTCGGTGCTTTACATTTATAGATAGCTATGATAAAATCAATTGGTTTCTCATGTGAGGAACTAGTAGTAATTACCTTATACTCGGATCGAGGCTTCTCCAGCCACTTCCTGGTATTGGGCAGATCGAAATTATAAAGGAGAAAAAGAAATGATCGCAAAAGAAAAGAAAACAGAAGTAATCAACCAGTTTGCAAGACAGGCTGGCGACACAGGATCACCGGAAGTTCAGGTAGCTATCCTTACAGCTCGTATCAAGGAGCTTAACGAGCACCTTAACGTACATCCTAAGGATCACCACTCAAGAAGAGGTCTTCTTAAGATGGTTGGTAGAAGACGTGCTCTTCTTGCTTACCTCAAGAAGAAGGATCTTGAAAAGTATCGTAAGCTTATTGCTGATCTTGGTCTGAGAAAGTAATGAAAATAAGGCGGGGTACCGATTCGCGTCGGTTTATTCCGCCTTATTTTTACTATACAGATTTTTAAATTTTTTATGCGCCCGAGGATGGCGCAAGAAGGAGATGAATGATGAAAACTTTTACAATGGAACTGGCTGGTCGTACACTCAAGGTAGAGATCGGCAAGGTCGGAAAACAGGCTAATGGCTGCGCATTCATGCAGTATGGTGACACAACAGTATTATGTACTGCTACAGCTTCAGACAAGCCAAGAGACGGAATTGATTTCTTCCCTCTTAGCGTTGAGTATGGCGAGAAATTCTACGCTGTTGGTAAATTCCCCGGAGGATTCAACAAGCGTGAGGGTAAGCCTTCTGAGAATGCAATCCTTACAAGCCGTGTTATCGACAGACCTATGAGACCTCTTTTCCCTAAGGACTATCGTAACGATGTAACAATCGAGAACATGGTAATGTCAGTTGATACCAACTGCCGTCCTGAGCTTGTAGCAATGATCGGTTCATCCATTGCTGTATCTATTTCAGATATTCCTTTTGATGGCCCCTGCGCTATGACACAGATTGGTCTTGTAGACGGTGAGTTTATTGTTAACCCTTCACAGGAGCAGTGGAATACAGGTGATATGCGCCTTACAGTTGCATCAGTTGGTCAGAAGGTAATCATGATCGAGGCTGGATGTAACGAGGTTCCTGAAGAGAAGATGAAGGAAGCTATCTATCTTGCACACGATGTAAACCTTAAGGTTATCGAGTTCATTAAGGGCATCGTTGCAGAGGTTGGTAAGCCCAAGCACTCATATGAGAGCTGCGCAGTTCCTCAGGAACTCTTTGATGCTATCAAGGAAGTTGTTCCTCAGGAAGAGATGGAGAAGGCTGTATTTACAGATGAGAAGCAGCAGCGTGAAGCTAACATTGCTGAGATCACAGACCGTCTTACCGAGAAATTTGCTGATAACGAAGAGTGGCTTGCTATCCTTGGCGAAGCTATTTACCAGTATGAGAAGAAGACAGTCAGAAAGATGATCCTTAAGGATCACAAGCGTCCTGACGGAAGACAGATCAACGAGATCCGTCCTCTTTCAGCTGAGATTGATCTTATCCCCCGTGTACATGGTTCTGCTATGTTCACTCGTGGACAGACTCAGATCTGTGACGTTACAACTCTTGCACCTCTTTCAGAGCTTCAGAAGGTTGAAGGTCTTGATGCAACAGTAACAGGCAAGAGATATATTCACCAGTACAACTTCCCTGCATATTCTGTAGGTGAGACAAAGGTTTCAAGAGGACCCGGACGTCGTGAGATCGGTCACGGTGCACTTGCTGAGAGAGCACTTCTTCCTGTGCTTCCTTCAACAGAGGAGTTCCCTTACGCAATCCGTTGCGTATCATAGACTTTTGAGTCAAACGGTTCTACATCAATGGCTTCTACATGTGCATCATGTATGTCACTTATGGCAGCCGGTGTTCCGATTAAGAAGATGGTCGCTGGTATCAGCTGCGGTCTTGTAACAGGCGATACAGATGATGATTTCGTAGTACTTACAGATATCCAGGGTCTTGAGGACTTCTTCGGAGACATGGACTTCAAGGTAACAGGTACTAAGGATGGCATCACAGCTATCCAGATGGATATCAAGATCCACGGTCTTACAAGAGCAATCGTTGATCAGGCTATCTCACAGTGCCGCGAAGCTCGTTTCTTTATCATGGATGAGTGCATGAGCAAGGCAATCGCTGAGCCTCGTAAGGAAGTTAACGAGTACGCTCCCAAGATCATCTCTATCGAGATTGATCCTGAGAAAATTGGTGATGTTGTTGGTCAGAGAGGTAAGACAATCAACGAGATCATCGCTCGTACAGACGTTAAGATCGACATCACAGATGACGGCAAGGTAAGCATCTGCGGTGAAGATAAGGATAAGATGCAGAAAGCCATCGATATGATCAACATCATTACAACTGAGTTCGAAAAGGGCCAGGTATTTACCGGTACAGTTGTAAGCATCAAGGAATTTGGTGCATTTGTTGAATTCGCTCCCGGAAAAGAGGGAATGGTTCACATCTCTAAGATCGCTAATGAGCGTATCGACCATGTAGAAGATGTTCTTACACTTGGCGATGAAGTTAAGGTTGTTTGCCTTGGCAAGGATCGCATGGGCAGAATCAGCTTCTCAATGAAGGATGTAGCTCAGAAGTAATCCTGCGATTGGGTAATATGCCAAATGTAGGTATTATATGTTAAAATATAGGGGATGCGATGTATTTCATCGTGTCCTCTTTTTTCTTTTTAGAATAAATTCTTCAGAAAGCTTTTTAGGAGGTAAAAATGGGAAGAATATTTTTGATCGTACTTGATAGCTTTGGTGTGGGCGAGGAGCCTGACGCAGCTGAGTATGGCGATTTTGACGTAAATACTATCAGATCATGTGCTACAAGTAAGTACTTTGATATGCCAAATATGGGTGCTATGGGACTTTTCAATATAGATGGAGTTGACTGCAGACCTTCAGTAGCAAATCCCACAGCAGCTTATGGTAAGTGCCAGGAGGCAAGTAAGGATAAGGATACAACTACAGGTCACTGGGAGATTGCAGGTCTTGTTTCTCCAAAGCCCATGCCGAAATTCCCTAACGGATTCCCTAAGGAATTCCTTGATGAGTTCAGTAAGCGCGTAGGCAGAGGCGTTATCTGCAACAAGCCCTATTCAGGAACAGCAGTAATCAATGATTACGGCGATGAGCATGTAAAGACAGGTGATCTCATTGTTTACACATCTGCAGACAGCGTATTCCAGATTGCTGCTCACGAGGATGTTGTTCCTCTTGAGACTCTCTATGAGTATTGTCACATTGCAAGGGAGATGCTTCAGGGCGATATGGGTGTTGGTCGCGTAATCGCAAGACCTTTTGTTGGAACAAGCGGAAATTACACCAGAACACCCCATAGACATGACTACTCTCTTGAGCCGCCCAAGGACACAATGCTTGATCTTCTTAAGAACGCAGGAAAAGAGGTCCTCGGTGTTGGTAAGATAAGAGATATCTTTGAGGGAAAAGGCCTCACAGAGTTTGTATTTACTGAGAGCAATGCTGATGGAATCGAGAAGACATTAAACTACATGGACAGAGATTTTGATGGCCTCTGTTTTGTAAATCTGGTTGATTTCGATATGCTCTATGGCCACAGAAGAGACATCGATGGCTATGCCAAGGCTCTTAACTACTTTGACAGTAAGCTTCCCGAGATGGTTGCTAAGCTCCGCGATGACGACATCATCATGATGACCGCTGATCACGGCTGTGATCCTGCTTACACCAAGACCACAGACCACACCAGAGAGTACATTCCTTTCATCATGTATGGCAAGAATGTAACTCCTAAGAATCTCGGCACCAGAAGCAGCTTCACAGACATTGCTGCAACTGTCCTTGATTACTTTGGTATCAAGCCTACATTTGAAGGCAAGTCTATGCTGTAAGATTTAGGGAATAGAGAGAATGAATTATAAAGTATATAGTTGTCGTAGTTAGGGTGACTGCGATGGCTATATACTTTTTTATTGGGGCAAAATTCTGTCGTTAGAATTTTGCTTGTGTAATACTCAGCATGTGTGGATAAGAATAGGTGAGACAAAATCAACCTGCACACAATATGGGCAAATTGATTATGAATGCAGGAATTGTCAGCAATTAAAACAACAGATGGTTGAAAGGGCTGCTCATAATAACAAAGAGCTGTCTAAAAAAGAACCTACTGAAACTGTGCCAGCCCTTGGTCATAAGTATGAATGGGTGATAACAAAGGAAGCGAATTATCTGCAAGATGGAGTAGAATCCTATAAATGTAAAAAATGTGGAGATATTTCAGACACAAAGACTATTCCTCAATTACATAAAGATGGCGACCAAATCTACCAGATTCTACTTGAAGATGGAACCTATGAAACAGTTATCGGTTATTTACAGTTATTACTGGACACAAAATTTAAAATAAGAATAGTAATAGAGAACTACGAATGATCTAACTAATTAGCAAGAAAGCCTCTTGGTCATAATGATAAAAAATATTGGCTATTAACGCCACCATTGACAGAACCTGAAAGAGGCGGATGGCAGACTTGCCGACGGTGAGGAACTCAAGAACAATCTGAATTCTTCGCCGTCGGTTTTTCTATTGTGACGCCTCTTTCAGAACCTGTAAATGGCAAGCCCTTCGGGTGGCTTGGGTTGCCTCCGGATCGGAATCTAAGAACAATCTGCCAAATGACACATCTTACGGCTGGAGATTGGCTATTGCATTATGGGAGCAAACAAATTGCGGCAGTACAAAATGGCGAGAGAAAGTGGCTGCAACTAATGAAAATGTTAGTTGCGGCAGTGGATTCTGAGGAGAATTTGAAGAATTTTTCTGCTGCAAATAAGAGATGATTGAATTGTAGCATTGAATTCTGGCTTAAAATGTGGGGAAATCCACTGCTGCAAAAGGCAATAAGAGGAAAAGCGGTAGAGAAAAAGTGTAAAAATGGACTACCGCAAATGGAAGATAATAAATATGCGGCATTAAATTCGGCGAATAATGCGAGAAAAGTGACTACTGCAAATGGACGAAAATGAATATGCGGCATTAAATTCGGCGAATAATGCGAAAAAAATGACTGCCGCAAATGGGAGCGGAAGGAAAAACAGCAGAAAACCTGCGCATAACCAATAGGAATACAGAAATAATTGACTTATAAGACGCCTTTTCGTACAATATGAAATGGCGCGTTTTGCGCTTGTTTGTTTTAGTTTGAGTTTAGAAAGGCTTTCAAATGAGTACCAATCAGATAGTAGAAGAGATAAATAAGAGAAGAACCTTTGCCATCATTTCTCACCCCGATGCAGGTAAGACTACACTTACTGAGAAGTTCCTGCTTTATGGTGGAGCTATCAATCTGGCAGGTTCTGTTAAGGGTAAAGCGACAGCAAGACATGCGGTTTCAGACTGGATGGAGATTGAGAAGCAGAGAGGTATCTCTGTAACATCATCTGTTCTGCAGTTTAACTATGAGGATTGCTGCATCAATATCCTTGATACTCCCGGACACCAGGATTTCTCAGAGGATACATATAGAACACTTATGGCTGCAGATTCAGCTGTCATGGTTATCGACGCAAGTAAGGGTGTTGAGCCTCAGACTAAGAAGCTGTTCAAGGTCTGCACAATGAGACATATTCCGATCTTTACATTTATCAACAAGCTTGATAGAGATGCTATGGATACTTATGAGCTTCTTGATGATATTGAAAATCACCTTGGCATTGCTACATGTCCTATGAACCTTCCTATTGGTTCAGGTAAAAACTTCAAGGGAATCTATGACAGACGTGAGAAACATGTAGTAACCTTCGCTGATACCATGAAGGGAACAAAGGAAGGAACAGAGACTATCATTCCTTTTGATGACAAAGACCAGCTTATGAGCACAATCGGCGAGGAAGCTCTTGAGAATCTTGAGGGCGAGATTGAGCTTATGGACGGCGCAGGAGCTGAGTTTGATCTTGAAGAAGTAAGAGCAGGTAAGCTTACACCTGTATTCTTTGGATCAGCACTTCAGAACTTCGGTGTTGAGCTTTTCCTTCATAACTTCCTTGAGATGGCTACTCCTCCAAGCGGAAGAACATCAGGAGATGGCGAGATCGTAGATCCTAAGGAGCACGACTTCACTGCATTTGTATTTAAGATTCAGGCAAACATGAACAAGGCTCACAGAGACAGAGTTGCATTCATGCGTATCTGCTCAGGTAGATATGATGCTGATAAGGAAGTTAAGCACGTTCAGTCAGGAAAAGTTTTCAGACTTTCACAGCCTCAGCAGCTTATGGCTGATGAGAGAAAAATCTTAAGCGAAGCATATGCAGGAGATATCATGGGTGTATTTGATCCCGGTATTTTCTCAATCGGTGATACAGTATGCATGCCTAAGGATACAGTAAAATACGAAGGAATCCCTACATTCGCACCTGAGCATTTTGCAAGAGTAAGACAGGTTGATACCATGAAGCGTAAGCAGTTCGTTAAGGGTATTGAGCAGATTGCCCAGGAAGGTGCTATCCAGATTTTCCAGGAATTCAACATGGGAATGGAAGAGATCATCGTTGGTGTAGTTGGTGTCCTTCAGTTCGACGTATTGAAATTCAGACTCCAGAGCGAATATAATGTAGAAATAATACTTGATATGCTTCCTTATGAGTACATCAGACGGGTTGAGAATGAGGATGTTGATATGAATAACCTCGTTGGAACTTCTGATATGAAGAAGATCAAGGATATGAACGGAAGACCACTTCTTATTTTTATTAACGAGTGGAGTCCGCAGATGGTCATTGATAGAAATAAGGGACTTGTTCTTAGAGAGTTTAACGAAAACGTTCAGTGATAGGCTATAATGGAATGAGGATGAATAGGATGTAATGTCATTTAGCGTTTCACAAAATGCATGATGACATTTGATCCGGCAAACAAGTTGGGGGTAATTATATGAAAAAAGGCAGATGTGGCTTTAACAATTATATGAAGAGAGCATCGGCCTTTTTTGCTGTTTTTTTGGCTGTTACTTCAGGACTATCACTTACAGGATGCGCAAATCCCGGAGAAAAGATAAAAGATTACCTTCAGGCTAATAACATTCTTGATCCCGATAAATATGAAAAAGACGGCGCTGATGAGCCCGGTGAGAATGGGCATGAAAGCAGTAGTGAGTTAGGAAAGAGTGGTCAGGAGAGCGGCGAAGCAGGATCCAAAAAATCAGGTGAAGGTGCAGAGGCTGCTTCCACTGCAGAATCAGAAAGTTCCGCTGACAATGAAAAAGGCTCGGGTGAAAGCGAATCTTCAGGTGAAGGAGAGACAACAGAACCTTCTGCAGGTGATAGTTCTTCAGAGGCGTCAACCTTTGATGCGGACGTAGTAAATAAGGCAATAGATGACCTGATTACTCAGATAGAGGAGGAAACGGGCAGAACCGGCAGACGGGAGGAAAAGACTGAAGAAGAGAACAGCGCAGGAAAAGATGCCACAACTTTCTTTAGCGATTCCTACCAGAATAATCAGCGACTTGCCATAGGCCTTGATGATGAGAGTATCCCTCTTCTGATGGAAGGTCAAAAGGGCATGTATGCCTTTGAACATTTAAATGAAGAAGGAAAAAGGCTCTATGTTGAGCTTTTGACCATCATCACAAATCGCGCTGAGGATATAGTTGTTTCTACGCTGGATGAGGAAGTCCTTGATGTGGTATGCCAGTTTGTCTTGGCAGACCATCCTGAGATTTTCTACATGGATGGATATACCTACACCAGATACACCATAGCGGGAGAACTTAAGAAGATATCCTTTACCGGCAATTATATTTACAGGGGCGAGGAACTTGAGCAGAGGCAGCAAAAGATCGATGAATATACTCAGAGGTGCCTTTCTCAGATGCCGGAAGGCCTTGATGATTATGGGAAAGTAAAGTACGTTTACGATTACCTTATATCAAATACAGATTATGACAGTAATGCCAAGGACAACCAGAATATCTGCTCTGTATTTTTATACGGAAAATCTGTATGTCAGGGATATGCCAAAGCAACCCAGTACCTCTTAAACAGGATTGGAATTCCGGCGACACTTGTTACTGGAAAGATCAACGGTGTAGGACACGCATGGAATCTGGTTTTTGTGGATGGCGAGTACACTTATGTGGATACTACCTGGGGAGATTCTTCTTATCAGAAGCTTGAGTCAGGATCAGCTGATGCGGAGAAGCTTCCACTTATAAATTATATGTATCTGTGCTGCACAACTCAGGATATATCCCGCACTCACACAATTGCGGAGACACTTCCCATGCCCAAGTGCACTTCCATGAAAAACAATTATTTCGTCAAGGAAAATGAATATTTTACGACGGCGGACTTAGATGCAGTGGGAGAACTTTTTAAGAGAAGATATGCGGATGGAAGCAATAACGTGACTATCAAATGCAGCACCCAGGCTGTTTACCAGGAATTTATAGATAAGCTTTTGACAAATCAGCAGGTTTTTGGTTATATAGAAGGCTCAAACAATACAGTTTCATATACAACTTTTGATGATCAGTACATATTGATTATCTGGCTATATTAGTCCCCGGGGACTTTCCAAAAAGTTGCCGATGATTGTTGTATTTAGTATAATTATAAAAGTTTAAGCGAAAGGAATTAGGTTCTATGGATAAGAATTTAGTAAGCGGAGTTCAGACCAGTAGTAATGGCATTGCATCAGTTAAGATCGCTGATGATGTTGTTGCCAAGATAGCAGCACTTGCAGCGCTTGAGATAGACGGCGTAAGCGCAATGGCAGGTAATTACACAAGCGAGACAATAGACAGAGTAAGTCCCAAAAACCTTGCAAAGAGTTCAAAGATCTCAGTTTGCGAAGGTAAGGTTCGCGTGGACATGTCCATTCTTATGAAATATAGCTACAACATACCTGCAACAAGTAAGCAGGTTCAGGACAGAGTTAAGACATCAATCCAGAGCATGACAGGCCTTGATGTTACAGATGTAAATGTTCGAATTGCCGGAATCACTATGCCGGAGTAAATAGAAAGCAGGAATTAGTTTAGATTATGAAGAGAACTGAGTTAAGAGAGCAGGTATTTAAGCTTTTGTTTCGTGTGGAATTCAACACACCCGATGAGATGAAGGAGCAGGCTGATCACTATTGGGAAAACTTCGATGGTGAGATGAGCGAGAAGGACGCTACTTTTATCAAAGAGCGTTATGAGCAGATTGCTGAAAAATTACCTGAGATTGATGAACTTATCAACAAGGAATCAAAGGGCTGGGATACAGGTCGTATCGGCAAGGTTGAGCTTGCTATTTTGAGACTTGCGATCTATGAGATCAAGTTCGATGATTCCATTCCTACAGGAGTTGCCATCAATGAGGCTGTTGAACTTTCCAAGAAGTTCGGTCAGGATGGAGCATCAGCTTTTGTAAACGGAGTACTTGCAAAATTTGCATAATGTATATACTGTCGGACAGATAAATAAATATATAAAGAACATGTTCAAGCAGGATTTTCTGCTTTCATCCCTGACAGTTAAGGGAGAGATAAGTAACTGTAAATATCACTCCTCCGGTCACATCTATTTCACATTAAAGGATGGGTCCGGAGCGATTTCATGTGTGATGTTTAGAAGTGCCAGAATGTCAGGCTTGAAGTTCCAGATGCAGGAGGGCCAGCAGGTCCAAGTCACTGGTAGCGTTGATGTATTTGAGCGTGATGGTAAGTATCAGCTCTATGCTACCAGGATTGAGTTGGATGGTGCAGGGGCTCTTTTTGAGCGTTATGAGAAACTTAAAGCAGAGCTTGCTGAAAGAGGCATGTTCGCACCGGAATACAAGCAGCCAATTCCAAGGTATATTCAGACACTGGGAGTTGTAACAGCGCCTACCGGTGCAGCTGTTCAGGACATAATAAATATCGCCACCAGAAGAAATCCCTACATTCAGATAATTCTTTACCCTGCAATAGTTCAGGGAACGGAAGCCGCACCCAGCATTGTTAAGGGAATAGAGACACTTTCTGCCATGAATGTGGATGTCATAATCGCCGGAAGAGGCGGCGGATCTATTGAGGATCTGTGGGCTTTTAATGAGGAAATTGTTGCGGATGCAATATTCAATTGCCCCATTCCTATTATTTCAGCGGTGGGACATGAGACAGATACCACGATCGCAGACTATGTGGCAGACCTTAGAGCACCGACGCCTTCAGCAGCAGCGGAGCTTGCGGTATATGAATATGACCTTTTCCTTGAGGATATTCAGGCAAGGAGCGATATTCTGTATTCCAGAATAGATAATAAACTCCAGAGACTGCGAGATCGGGTAGCCAGTGACAAGAGAGCACTTCAGCATTTATCTCCCACTTCTCAGATCAGGGAAAAGAAAATGAGAGCAGTGACTACTCAGGAGAAGCTCGAGCAACTTATGCTTAACCTTTTGAGGGAAAAAAGGCATGAGCTTGGTGTGGATATAGAGAGACTTAAGGCTCTTAGTCCACTTGATAAACTGCAGTCAGGATTTTCTTATATTTCTGATGAAAAGGGGAAAAATGTAAAGACAGTAGCCCAGGTCAAAGCTGATGATCCACTTGATATATTTGTAAGTGACGGTGTTATTAGTGCTATTGTACAGGGCACGGAAAAGCGGAGTTACTAATGGCTAAAAAGAGCGAAGAAAAAGAAATGACCATAGAGCAGGCATTTGCTCAGGTTGATGAAAAGATAAAATCTCTTGAGAGCGGAGATACTACTTTGGAGGATTCCTTTAACCTTTTTAAAGAGGGAATGGATCTCCTTAAATACTGCAACGATTCGATCGACAAGGTTGAAAAAAAGGTTCAGAAGATAATGGACGATGGCAGTATGGAGGATTTTGAATAATGTCAGACATAATGAGTATGCTCACTACAAGAGCAGCAGAAGCTGAGGATGTTTTAAATGAATATCTTCCTTCTGAGACCGGATATCAAAAGAAAGTAATTGAAGCCATGAATTACAGTCTCATGGCAGGAGGAAAGAGGATAAGACCTGTCCTTATGAAGGAGGTTTACAGACTTCTTGGAGGAAAGGATGCTGCAGTTATAGAGCCTTTTATGGCTGCAATCGAGATGATCCATACTTATTCTCTTGTTCACGATGACCTCCCTGCGATGGATAACGATGAATACAGACGAGGCAGAAAGACAACACATGTAGTTTACGGACCCGGAATGGCTACACTTGCAGGGGACGGACTTTTAAACTACGCCTATGAAGTTGCTATGAAGAGCTTTTTTTCTGGTGTAAAGCTTCCTGCCTACGATGGAGATATAGAGGATAGAACAGCCACAGCACTTACGATACTAGCAGAAAAAGCAGGTATCTACGGAATGGTCGGCGGACAGTGTGCTGACATTGAGGCTGAGGGTAAAAAGGAAGTTGATAGCAAGGAACTTATTTTTATCCATGAAAATAAGACAGCAGCCATGCTTGAGAGCAGCATGATGATAGGCGCAGTTCTCGCGGGAGCTGACAAAGCGCAGGTTCTCGAGATAGAGCAGGCAGCAAGAAAAATCGGAGTAGCTTTCCAGATTCAGGATGACATCCTTGATGTTACCGGTGATGAGAAGGAGCTTGGAAAGCCGATTTTATCAGATGAGAAAAACGAGAAGACCACCTATGTAACTCTTCATGGCCTTGAAGAGTCAAAGAAAGATGTAGAGAGATTGTCAAAAGAAGCTGAGGATATGCTTTCTAAGATTGAGGGCAGCCGCGAGTTTCTCATACCGCTTGTGGATTGGATGATTTCGAGAAACAAATAAGAGGGCAGCATGCTTTTAAAGAAGATAAACGCACCAAATGATATAAAGAAAATACCTAAGGACAGATTAGATGATCTGGCTCTTGAAATCAGAGAATTTCTGATTGATAAACTCAGCATTACAGGTGGTCATCTGGCTTCAAACCTGGGAGCAGTGGAGCTTACCATGGCTCTTCACTATGAGCTGAATCTCCCCAAGGATAAGATCATATGGGATGTGGGACATCAGTCCTATACTCACAAGATTTTAACCGGAAGAAAAGAAGGTTTTGATACCTTAAGAAAATACGGCGGAATGAGTGGATTCCCCAAGAGATGCGAGTCTGACTGTGACAGCTTTGATACAGGACACAGCTCAACAAGTATCTCAGCAGGACTTGGTATGGTTCGCGCAAGGCAGCTTGCAGGCGACAATTATACTGTTGTTTCAGTTATCGGAGACGGCTCTCTTACAGGCGGTCTTGCTTACGAAGCTTTAAACAATGCAGCTAAGCTTGATACGAACTTTATCATCGTTCTTAACGACAACGAGATGTCCATATCAGAGAACGTCGGCGGTATGGCGAAATACCTTAACGTTGTAAGAACAAACGAGGGTTACCTTAACCTCAGGGATGATATTTATAATTCACTTAAAAATACAAGTCCTAAGGTTGTTAATTCCATAAGAAGAGCTAAGAACAGTTTTAAACAGCTCTTTGTACCGGGAATGGTATTTGAAAACCTGGGAATTACCTATCTTGGACCAATTGACGGACATGATATAAACGCTCTTCGCGCTGCCATCAAAGAGGCTAAGAAAGTCCGCAAGGCTGTAATGATACATGTTGTTACCAAGAAGGGAAAAGGTTTCGAGCCTGCAGAGAAGCATCCTGCAAGATTTCACGGTACAGAGCCCTTCCTTCCACAGAACGGTATACCGAGGAACCCCAGAACAACAGCCAACTATCAGGATATTTTCTCAACAGTTATGTGTAAGCTTGGTGAAAGGAATCCGAAAGCTGTTGCCATCACTGCAGCTATGGCAGATGGTACAGGATTAAAGCGTTTCAGAAATATGTATCCTAACAGATTCTTCGATGCGGGAATCGCTGAGGAACATGCGGTAACCTTTGCAGCAGGCCTTGCTGTTGGCGGCTACCATCCGATTTTTGCAGTATACAGCTCATTTTTACAGAGAGCCTATGATCAGGTAATGATGGATGTCTGTCTGCAGAACCTTCCTGTCACCTTTGCAATTGACAGAGCAGGTCTTGTTGGAAGCGACGGAGAAACCCATCAGGGTGTTTTTGACTTATCCTATCTGTCAGCTATGCCAAATATGCACATTATGGCGCCCAAGAATAAGTGGGAGCTTTCCGATATGCTGAAGTTTGCAGTGGACTTTGAAGGCCCCTGCGCAATCAGATATCCCAGAGGAAATGCCTACGACGGCCTTGAGAAGCACAGAGCACCTATAGAAATGGGCAAGGCTGAGCCGATCTACGAGGAGAAGGACATCGTTCTTCTTGCTGTGGGAAGTATGGTGAAGGTCGCTGAAAAGGTTAGAGATATCCTTATCGATAAGGGCTACAACTGCTCGCTTACAAATGCGAGATTTGTTAAGCCTTTTGATACGGAATATATAGATAAAGCAGCAAAGAACCATAAGCTCATTGTTACCATGGAAGAAAACGTTATAACCGGCGGTTTTGGACAGCAGGTAGCAAGCTATATATACGATAAGGGATACGATCTTAGACAGCTTATAATCGCTATTCCTGATGAATTTGTTACACACGGTTCCTGCGACGAACTTTTCAAGATGCTTGGAATCGACGCTGAGTCGGTAGCAAATAAAGTAATTCATAAGTACGAGGAAATAAATGCCTAAAGAAAGACTGGATGTTATCCTGGTTTCAAGAGGTCTCGCACCATCAAGAGAAAAGGCAAAGGCCATAATCATGGCCGGTGATGTCTTTGTTAATGGTCAGAGAGAAGATAAGCCCGGAACATCATTTGACGAATCAAAAATTACATCCCTTGAAGTTAAGGGAGACGAACTTCCATATGTAAGCAGAGGAGGTCTCAAGCTTGAAAAAGCCATGAAGAGCTTCGAACTTAAGCTTGATGGCTTTATATGCATGGATATAGGAGCATCAACAGGAGGCTTTACAGACTGCATGCTTCAGAACGGAGCAGTGAAGGTTTACTCTGTTGACGTAGGACACGGACAGCTTGCATGGAAGCTTAGAAGCGATGAGAGAGTTGTCTGCATGGAGAAGACGAACTTCAGATATCTCACAAGAGATGATATAGACGACGATCTTGATTTTGCTTCCGTGGACGTATCCTTTATATCACTTACCAAGATACTTATTCCTGCAAGAAAGCTTTTAAAGGACGGCGGTGAGATGGTTTGCCTTATAAAGCCCCAGTTTGAAGCAGGCAGAGAAAAAGTAGGTAAAAAGGGTGTTGTAAGAGAACCTGAAATACATGAAGAAGTAATCTCTAAGGTAATCGACTTTGCGGATCTTATCGGATTTAAGGTATTGAATCTGGATTTCTCACCGGTTAGGGGACCTGAGGGAAATATCGAGTACCTTGTTTATATTAAAAAAGACGAGAGCAGAAACAGCGAAGTCATGGATATAGACGAAGCTAAGGGACAGCATATGCTTAATACTGTTATAAGTGAAAAGACAGGGCTTTCTCAGGAAGAAAGAGTAAAGAAGCTTATCACTGATACAGTTTCAAGAGCACACGGGGAGCTATAGGACGTATGAAAAGGTTTTTCATAATCACTAACAAAGGTAAAGACCCTGAACTTACAGAGACGGGGAAGGTAAAGAAATACCTGGAGGATAGGGGCGCTGAGTGCACACTTGCTCATTCTTTTCTGCCTGCAGAGAGCACGGGGAGTCTGAGACCTGGCAATATGGATGTGCCGGAGGATGCTGAGTGCGTTCTGGTCCTTGGAGGCGACGGCACCATGCTTCAGGCAGCAGGCAGTATGACAGATAAGGATATACCTTTACTTGGAATCAACCTTGGAACAATAGGCTATCTTACTGAGGTTGAGCTTAGTGATCTTGATAAAGCTTTGGATAAGCTTTTAAATGATGATTTTCAGACTGAAGACAGAATGATGCTTCAGGGAGTTCTAATGCAGGGCGATAACAAGGGCGTTGTAAACTACGCATTGAATGACATAATTATCGCCAGATGCTCATCACTTCAGATTTATAATTTCAATATTTATGTAAATGACAAGCTGCTTACCAGCTATCAGGCTGATGGAATAATACTGTCAACGCCTACGGGTTCTACCGCCTACAATATGTCCGCAGGAGGCCCCATCGTTGATCCGAAGGCTCAGATCCTTCTTCTTACACCCATATGTCCACATGCTGCAAATGCCCGCACCATAGTTTTGTCAGTAAATGACAGGGTAACTGTGGAGATAGGTCAGGGAAGATTTGATTCAGAGCAGATAGTAGAGGTTTCTTTAGATGGTGCAAGGCGCCAGATAATGAAGAGCGGTGAAAGAATAGATATTTCAGCCGCTGATAAAGTAACGAAGGTGATCAAGCTTAGCAGTGAGAGTTTTGTTAATATTTTGAGGAAAAAAATAGTATGAAAAAAAATCGACAGGACAAGCTAATCGAGATAATTCAGAATAACGTGATCGAGACTCAGGATCAGATTGCAGAGTGCCTAAGGGATGCGGGTTTTAACGTAACTCAGGCCACTGTCTCACGAGATATAAGGGAGCTAAGATTGACTAAGAGAGCAACTCCCGAGGGACAACACAAATATGTATATATACCTGATGATTCCGGAATGAATGATAAGTATTCAAATGTACTTAGAGCCGGATTTGTAAGCATGGATCAGGCGCAGAATATTCTCGTTATCAGAACTGTTTCAGGTATGGCCATGGCAGTTGCGGCAGCACTTGATGCCATGGAGTTTTCAGAGATCGTCGGCTGTATTGCCGGTGACGACACAATAATGGCTGCAATAAGAACCAATGAGGACGTTCCTGTAATAATGGACCGAATAAGGGATCTTTTGTAACAATAGATAATGAACAATTCCTACACCCGGAGAAGCAGAAAGGGGTAGTATGTTATATAGTTTGAATGTGAAAAATCTTGCTCTTATAAACGAGCAGGAGATTGAGTTCGAGAATGGACTCAACATCATGAGCGGAGAGACCGGTGCCGGTAAGTCCGTAATCATAGGAAGCGTGAATCTGGCACTGGGAGGAAAAGCTGACAGTGGCATGATCAGAACAGGCGCAGAGTATGCGCTTATTGAGCTGACCTTTGGAATAAAGAAAAAGGAGCAGCTTGAAAAGCTTAAGGAATTGGACATTCCTGTAGAGGAAGATGGGACTCTTGTGCTCCAGAGAAAAATCATGGAGAGCAGAAGTGTATGTAAGGCTAATGGCGAAACAGTAAGTGCTAAGCAGCTTCGTGATCTTTCCAACGTTCTGATAAACATTCACGGACAAAATGATCATCAGGAGCTTTTGCACAAGAAAAAGCATCTTGAGATACTTGACGATTTTGCAGGGAGCGAGCTTTTTTCTCTAAAGGAAAAGTGCGGTGTTTCCTACGGAGAGTACAGGGAGATTCAAAAGGAACTCTCAGAGAGTGATATCGATGAGCGGGAAAGAGAGAGACAGCAGGATCTTGCTAAATTCGAGTACGACGAGATCACTTCTGCAGAGATAACTCTTGGAGAAGATGAGGAGCTGGAAGCAAAATACAGAAGAATGGTGAACTCCAGGAAAATTGCGGAGGCAGCAGGAATCGCGGCAGAGATAACAGGTGCCGGAGAATCCGATGAAAATGCTGCAGATGCCATAGGAAGAGCTGTTCGCGAGCTTTCAAGCGTGTCGGGCTACGATGATAAGATTGCTGAACTTTTAGATCAGTTATCTGATATAGACAATCTTTTATCTGATTTTAGACATTCGCTTTCATCCTATATGGATGAGCTTGAGTTTGATCCGGAGGATTTTAATGAGACAGAGGAGAGGCTAAATACTCTCAATCATCTGAAGGATAAGTACGGCGGCACACTTGATAAAGTGCTGGGGTACTGTGAGGAGAAGGAAGAAGAGATTAAGAAGCTGGAGGATTATGCAGCTTACAGAAATGATCTCCTTGCAAATGAGAAGAAGAAAAAGGAAGAGGTTCTTGATATCTGCAAACAGATTTCAGACCTTAGAAAGAAGAGCGCAAAGGCTTTAGCTGCCCAACTTATAAAGGCTCTTCAGGATCTTAACTTTATAGATGTAAGATTCGAGATTGCTGTAAATTCTGACGAGGAGAAGATTTCAGCAGGCGGGTATGATGATGTGGAATTCATGATTTCCACTAACCCCGGAGAGGCACTTAGACCTCTTGACCAGGTTGCAAGCGGTGGTGAGCTTTCAAGAATAATGCTTGCCATAAAGACTGTTGTTGCAGGCAAGGATGATATCGACTCACTTATTTTTGATGAGATAGATGCAGGAATAAGCGGACATACTGCCTGGAAGGTTTCAGAGAAGCTTGGAGCTTTGGCAAAAGACCACCAGATAATCTGCATTACTCACCTTCCTCAGATTGCTTCAATGGCTGATGTTCACTATGAGATCAGAAAAGAAACAACCGATGAGGATGGAAAAGAGAGAACCGTAACAAGAATCTCAAAGCTCTCTGACAATGACAGGGCAGGGGAACTTGCAAGGATGCTTGGCGGAGCAGAGATTACAGATGCAGTTTTGGAAAATGCAAAAGAGATGATGAAGCAGGCGTCTGAGGTAAAGGCTAAGGCTTAAGGCTTTTACCGTAAATGCAGAAAGTATAGAGAAGAAGATATGACAATAGATAAGGATGATTTTTTAAACAGCATAATGGCGAGCCTTGACAGGATAGAGCAGGTGGATGTGAATGAGATTCCCAGCATTGATCTCTACATGGACCAGCTTCTTACTTTTATGGATGATAACCTCAGGAAATCATCAAGGCACCCGGGAGAGGATAAGATTCTTACTAAGACTATGATCAATAACTATGCCAAGAACGATATCCTTCCTCCGCCTGTTAAAAAGAAGTATTCAAAGGATCATATCATTCTTTTGATATTCATCTATTACTACAAAAACATATTGTCAATAAATGATATTCATACGCTTTTAAAGCCTATGTATGATAAGTTTGGAAATGATGAGGGAATAACCCTTAAGGATATCTACAAGACAATATATGATGAGCAGGATGATATAATAGAGCACTTGAAGGCAGATATTAAGCATAAGTACGAGAAGTCTCAGGAGCCCTATAAGGATGTTACTACAAGTGACAAGGGCGAGCTGATGCTTTTCAACTTCATTTCCATGCTTTCCTATGATGTGTTTATGAAAATGCTGCTCATAGAGACAATCCTCGATAAGGTTGAGGAGACCAGAGAATCCAAGGATTCAAAGGACAATAAAAAGAAGAAAAAGTAATTTTTATAGTGAGGACTTTTAGTTTTTAATGGGAATTTATAACACACTTAACAGTGAACAGAAGAAAGCGGTTCTGCAGACAGACGGTCCGGTGCTGATACTGGCAGGTGCGGGTTCTGGAAAAACCAGAGTGCTGACACATAGAATCGCTTATTTAATTGACGAATGTGGAGTTAATCCGTGGAATATACTTGCGATTACCTTTACTAATAAGGCAGCTGGGGAAATGAGAGACAGAGTAGATAAGATCGTTGGCTTTGGCTCAGAGAGTATCTGGGTTGCGACTTTCCACTCAACTTGCGTAAGGATCCTTAGAAGATACGCTGACAGAATCGGTTATGAAACTAATTTTACTATCTATGATTCAGATGATTCCAAGTCAGTTTTAAAGGATATCTGCAAGAGATATCAGCTGGAAAATCAGCAGCTTAAGGTACGCGCCATTCAGACAGCAATTTCACATGCAAAGGATAACTGCGTAGGTCCTGTGGAATACGCTACTGCTGCAGAAAATGACTATAGGAAGCAGAGAATTGCCAAGGCATATGTGGAGTATGAAAACACTCTTAAGAAAAACAATGCCATGGATTTTGATGATCTCTTACTTAATACCGTAAGACTTTTCAGGGATAATCCGGAGGTTCTTGAGTATTATCAGGAGCGCTTCAGATACATAATGGTGGATGAGTATCAGGACACCAACAATGTGCAGTTTGAATTTATAAGGCTTTTGGCAGATAGATATAAAAACCTCTGCGTCGTAGGTGATGATGACCAGAGTATCTATAGATTCAGAGGAGCCAACATCAGGAATATCCTTGATTTTGAGCAGGTTTATCCTGATGCCTGCGTTATAAAGCTGGAGCAGAATTACCGTTCAACCCAGAGCATCCTTGATGCAGCAAACGCTGTTATCAGCAATAACTACGGAAGAAAAGAAAAAGCTCTTTGGACTGATGAGGGTAAGGGAGAGACTGTAAGATATAAGAGAGTTACAACAGGTCCCGAGGAAGCAGATTTTATCGCAAGAGAAGTGGCAACCCTTAAGAAAAGCGGAAGAGCTGATTACAAGGACATCGCTGTTTTATACAGAACAAATGCCCAGTCCAGACTTATAGAAGAAAGATTTGTCTATGAGAGTATACCCTATGAGCTGGTTGGCGGCGTAAACTTCTACGGAAGACGTGAAATCAAAGACCTGCTGGCATATCTTAAAACCATTGATTCCGGTTCAGATGACTTGTCTGTAAAAAGAATCATCAATGTGCCAAAAAGAGGAATTGGCTTAACCAGTATAGAGCATGTGCAGAACTATGCGGATAAGATAGGCCTTAGCTTTTTAAAGGCCTGTGATGAGGCGGATATGATCCAGGGGCTTAATAAGACAGCCCAAGCCAAGATCAAGGCTTTTGCAAATATGATAAGAGTTTTCAGGTCTTATTCCATGGAAGTTACTCTTGAAAAGCTTTTGCAGAAGATCATCGTAGAAGTTGGATTTATGGACTATCTGGCAACTCTTGATGAAAGTAATGATACTGAGGATTCAGAGAGAGAGCAGAACGTAGACGAACTTATTTCAAAGGCGGCAGCCTACGAGGAAAAAGCGGAAGAGCCTTCTCTTACGGGATTTTTGGAAGAGGTTGCTCTGGTTGCAGATATAGACAGGGTTTCAGAGGATGATGATAAGGTTCTTCTGATGACACTCCATAGCGCAAAGGGACTTGAGTTCGATTATGTTTTCATGGCAGGCATGGAGGAGAATCTTTTCCCAAGCTATATGTCACTTATAAGTGAGGATAGCGATCCTGAGGCTGTTGAAGAGGAGCGAAGACTTGCATATGTTGGTATAACCAGAGCAAAGAAACAGCTCACTTTGACCAGCGCCAAGAGCAGGATGACTAAGGGGCAGATTCAGTACAATGATGTAAGCCGCTTTGTAAAGGAGATTCCGGATGCTCTTTTGAATGATATAAGCGTATCTGACGGAGGATTCCTGTTTGATGGCGGTGAGTCCATTGATGACGATGACGACATCGATATTGATACAGGTACTGTTTTCAAAAAGAAGATGAACTTCTCTACCCCGTCAAGTTATGGACAGGGTTCTGCAATACAGAGAGGTGCATATTCCGGAACGGGAGCTGCTGTAGGAAGACCTAAGGCAAAGCTAGCGCCTACAAAGCCAAGAGCGGTGCCGGATAAGCCTTTTATTGCAGGTGCTGCATCTTCTCACAAGAAGGCAGGAAAGGTATCTCTGTCAACACTAAGCAAAGGCATGCCTGCAGGCACAGCGCCTGATTACGGTGTTGGAGACAGAGTGCTCCACATAAAGTTCGGCGAGGGGATAGTAAAAGAAATAGTAAAGGAGCCCAGGGATTATAAAGTCACCATCGATTTCGATGAGTATGGTCAGAAAATCATGTTCGCGGCATTCGCAAAGTTGAAGAAGCTTTAGATTCTGGTTTTTCCTCAGAAAAACAAGAATCGTATTGGACCAGCTCCTCGGAATCGAGGAGCGTGTCCTGCGAAAAGCAGGATTCATGCGTGCGTTTCCTTTTTGCACGCATGAAGTCGTAGGTTCCTGTTTTTATATAAAAAATGGGAAGATTAAAAAAATATTAAGTCTTAGCTTTTTAATAGAAACATGATAATCGGTCGTGTACAATAATACATGAGGTAGCAATTTTTCATAATAAAGGGGGCAAATGTTATGGACAAGAACAGAATTGAAGAACTTCTCGAGCTTACGAGAGTCAATGAGCTGCTGGCTAAGAAAGAGGCTGCAAATGCCAAGAAGCCATCAAATATAGTTTTGTGGGTACTGGCTGTATTTGGAGCAATCGCTGCGGTAGCAACAATAGCTTATTTTGTGTTCCAGTACATGATGCCTGAATATGAAGACGACTATGATTTCGACGATGATGACTTCGATGATTTCGATGATGATTTTGTCGATCTGGATCTGGAGAAATGAAAAAAAAAGATATAGTAAGTGGCAAGATTTTAAGAGTTGAATTCCCTAATAAGGGAGTAATGGAGACACCTGAGGGAAAGGTAATCGTTAAGAATACCCTTCCCGGACAGAAGGTGTCATGTGTGATAATCAAAAATAGAAATGGCAGAGCTGAGGGCAGACTCCTTGAAGTATTGGAGGAGCCCAGCGATGCTATCGAAAGTCCCTGCATCCATTTTGGAAAATGCGGAGGCTGTAGTTACCTTACCATGCCTTATGTAAAAGAGCTCGGAATGAAGGAGCAGCAGGTAAGGAGAATTCTTAATCCTATTCTGGAAAGTCAGAAACAGAGTTATACATGGGAGGGCATAAAGACCAGTCCCGTGAAATTTGCGTACAGAAATAAGATGGAGTTTACCTTTGGAGACGAGGAGCTTGGCGGCCCCTTGACTCTTGGCATGCACAAAAGAAACAGTATGCATGACATAGTAAGCGTCACAGGATGCAGAATTGTTGATGACGATTACAATCAGATCTTAAGTGCGACACTTGAGTATTTTTCCAAGGATTATAGTGAAGGAAAAATCAGCTTCTACCACAGAATGAAGCAGACAGGTTACCTGCGTCATCTTCTTGTCAGAAAGGCTGTTAAGACAGGAGATATCCTCATCGATATCGTGACAACAACACAGGAAAATCACGATTTATCCGGTTACAGGGATATGCTCCTTACTTTGGATCTGTCAGGACACATAGTAGGTATCCTGCATACGATCAATGATTCCAAGGCAGATGCTGTAATAGACGAGGGCACAACCCTTCTTTATGGTCAGGATTATTTTTATGAGGAGCTGTTGGGACTTAGATTTCGCATAACACCCTTCTCATTTTTCCAGACCAATTCTCTTAGTGCGGAAGTTCTCTATGACACTATCAGAGAATACATCAGCGGTCTATATGACAATACCAGTGAAGATCCCGGAGATAAGGTTATCTATGACCTCTACTGTGGAACCGGAACTATTGCTCAGATAATTGCACCTATTGCAAATAAGGTAATCGGTGTTGAAATAGTCGAAGAGGCTGTCCTTGCAGCCAAGGAGAACTGCGCCCGCAATCATCTCACAGATTGTGAGTTTATTGCAGGTGACGTCCTTAAAGTTCTGGACGATATCGAAGTTAAACCTGATCTCATAATCCTTGATCCTCCTCGTGAGGGCGTAAATCCTAAGGCCCTCGCCAAGATCATCGATTATGGTGTTGATCACATGATCTATGTAAGCTGTAAACCTACTTCTCTCGCCAGGGACCTTGAAATGCTACGCGACGGCGGCTACTACATCCAGAGAGCCGTAGCCGTAGACCAGTTCCCCTGGACAAATCATGTTGAGACAGTAGTCCTTTTGACTAGGACCAAAGGGACGACGTCGAAAGGCTAACGCTGTCCATGCGATAGCTGTCCGCGATTGGCGAGAGCGGAGCACGAACACAGAGGGGAGACAGCGAACCGCTGAAACCGTAGCTCTCTTGACGAAGGCAAGCGTAAGCGCAGGCTGAGTCTAGAGACTACGAGTTGTTCCGGATCGCCTGCTTGCAGGCGAGAGCGGAACTTCCTTATGAAATAGTGGAGGGAATCACGGCTAACGCTGTCCATGCGATAGCTGTCCGCGATTTATGACTATTTTGCAGTCCATCTACTTGGTGGACTGCTACTATTCTTTTTTTCGAAATATAGGCAGTGCAAAGCAACAATCTTGGTGCTGCTGATATTCCAAATTATAACTAAATATATCTTGTTTTCTGCCACCTGGGGAGTATTTGTAATAGTGGCAGCCAGTTTAACGAGGCGTATTCTGCCACTATTCAAGGATTGCAGATAGTAGCAGTTGATTTTTAAGGGTGGATCCTGCCACTATTCCTGTTTTGCTAAAAGTGGCAGTGGAATTATCGACATGCATACTGCCACTATCAAGGAAATTAGAATAGTAGCAGAAAAACACTACTAAAAATCACTGCCACTATCTAGGAAATTGAAAAAGTAGCAGGAAAATGATACTAAAAAGCACTGCTACTATTACGAAAACTGAAATAGTAGCAGGAAAACAATGTTAAAAACCACTGCCTATTTTGAATATTACGGAATAGTAGCAGGAAGAAGGGCTAAATAATGGTCTACCCTAAGAAGTTGACACGATAGAAAGTCATTTTGGCAGTATTTTCAGTAGTGAGTCCATCTTGTGGACACGAATATGGCTGGAATAATAATCCTTCCTGCAAAAAACTAACATGTGGACATGAATCTGGTTGTATAAATATATGAAAACAATAGCAATTCCAACATATGGACATGGATTTAGCTGTAGAAAAGCATCGCTCTTATAGTGATAAGTAAAAACATAAGCAAATTGTATAGAAAGAAATAAAGGAGATTTAAACATAAAATGATAGGACTAAAGAAATACTTAATAGAAGAAGAGAAAAGACTTAAAAATCTAAAGCAGGTAATAGATAAAAGGCTTGAAAACATACCTGAAGGAAATCTAAGGATAACTTCCTCCGGAAAGCATATCCAGTATATGCATTGCAAGGAAAAGAATGGTGAATATCAGAAACAGGGTGAATACTTAAAGAAAGAAGATATGTCGCTGGTCAGAAAACTTGCTCAAAAGACCTATGATCAGAAGATAAAAAGACTTGTGGATAAGAGACTTAGACAAATTAAGAACATGAATAAGGATTATATGGATAATGAGATTGAGCTTATCTATACCAATATGAGTATCAATAGACAAGAGTTAGTAAGACCTATTGAAAAGACATGGCAGCAGCGGGTTCATGATTGGAAATCACAGCCATATACTGGTAAAGAATTTAAGCCAGGTACGCCTGAAATATACACCAAAAAAGGAGAGAGGGTAAGATCTAAGTCAGAGAAGCTGATTGCGGATACTTTATTTGATATGGGAATTGAATATAAATATGAGTGCCCAATACACTTAAAAGGGTATGGACAGATATATCCTGATTTTACAATTCTTAGTCGCAAAACAGGAAAAGAAATGTACTGGGAGCATGATGGCAGAATGGATGATCCGCAATACTCGGAAAAAGCTGTGAAGAAAATAAATTCCTATATCAGTAACGGAATACTTCCGGGGGAGAGATTGATTCTTACTTTTGAAACTGCAAATATAGTGCTTAATGATAGGATTATCAAGAAAATGATTGATACTTACTTGGTGTAAAGGCTACAATGAGCATATTATAAAAATGATGGAACAATACTATTTCAGTTTTAATGACGAAAGAAGAAAGAGAGATTTCTATGGAAAAGTATATTGAAGGAAATAAAGCGGCTTGGGAAGAAGCTTTTGATAAAAGGGATGCCTCATGGGGCGCCGATATAACGGAACGTATACAGAAAGAAGACTATCCGTTTATTGAAAAGGAAATGGCGGATGCTTTGAAAAACATGGATACGAAAGGAAAGACGATCGGTCAGTTTTGTTGTAACAACGGTCGAGAGCTACTTTCTTTGGTAAAAAGCGGAAATGCCTCAAAGGGTGTTGGATTTGACATTGCTGAAAACCAAGTGGCTTTTGCAAATGAAAAAGCAAAAGAATTGAACCTGCCTTGTATATTTGAAGCTGTGAATGTTTATGATATTGA
>JAILPB010000064.1 GCA_024690485.1 Butyrivibrio sp.
AAAAATAAGGGGTGATAAAAACCGTGTTCTTAAGCTTATAGAACTCCGCGATTCCGTACTTGATTGCATCAAGGCCCAGCAGAATGACTGTACGGACGAGGAGCTTCATAGACTACAGAACAGGATGAGGGATTTGTATAATCGCTTTACAAAAAAATACAACCTCATCAATAAAAGGGGCAATTCCATAGCTTTTTCGGAGGACTCTTCTTACTATCTCCTTTGTTCATTGGAGTTATTCGATGAAGAAGGTGAGTTTTGCGGGCTGTCCGATATGTTCACAAAAAGGACTATCCGCAGTCACAAGAAGGTATCCTCTGTAGAAACTGCAAAAGATGCCCTTATAGCATCAATGCAGGAATACGGATACATCAACTTCTCGTATATGTCTGATATTTATAAGAAAGACATTGATACTATCGTCGGTGAGTTAAAGGATGACATTATCTTAAATCCAGAGGATAGTTCCTATGAACTTATAGATGATTACCTTACAGGAGATATACGAAAAAAGCTGTTTCTTGCAAAAGATGCAGCTAAAGAGAATCCGGTATTTGAAAGAAATGTGGAACTGCTTGAAAAGGCGATTCCTCCACGGCTTGAAGCCACAGACATAACCGTACGATTGGGAGCCACATGGGTTCCCACAGAATATTACGAGCAGTTCATGCATGAACTGTTTGAAACCACACGGCATGACAGAGATGTATTTACTGTGAAATACAGTGCTTGCAACTCGGTTTATGCGGTCACAAACAAGGATTCATGGTATGCCAATGATAATGTTAAGGCCAATAATGATTACGGCACACCTAAGATAAATGGTTTCCGTTTGTTTGAAATGTGTCTGAATCTCAAGGACGCCAAGGTAACTGAAAATGTTCCTGATGGATCCGGCGGTGAGAAAACCATTGTTAACCGTGACGAAACCATGGTGGCTCAGCAGAAGCAGGACGCTATAAAAATGGCCTGGGACAACTGGGTATACGAGGACATGGACCGGAGAGAACATCTTGTTGATATTTACAATGCAAGATTCAACTCCACCGTCCCCCGCACATATAACGGAGACAACCTTGTGTTCCCCGGAATGTGTCCCGAATTCAAGCTAAGAAAGCATCAGCTCGATGCCGTGGCAAGAATAGTCTATGGCGGTAATACTCTTCTGGCTCATGCAGTCGGTGCAGGCAAGACAGCCGAATCAATTGCGGCAGCCATGGAGCTTAGAAGGCTCGGCATATCGAACAAGATCATGTTTGTTGTACCGAATCATCTTATCCGTCAGTGGACTTCGGAATTTTTGAGGGTCTATCCTTCAGCAAAGCTCCTTGCCACAAGGGAAAAGGATTTTAAGAAGAATAACCGTAAGAAATTTGTGTCTAAGATCGCTACCGGCGATTGGGATGCAATCATAATCGGACATTCACAATTCGAAAGAATCCCTCTCTCCACGGACACAGAGAGGCGGTATATCCGTGAACGGATCAACGAGGTTAGTGAATCTTTGCATGAAATAGATCCAAGATATGGTTCAAGAAGGGGAAAATCCAAGGATTTCTCAGTAAAACAGCTTGAAACCATGAAGAAAAAGCTCGAAGTAAAACTTGATGAGCTTAACAACAGGGCTATAAAGGATTCGGTTGTGTATTTTGAGGAGCTTGGTATCGACCATCTTGTGGTTGATGAAAGCCATGAGTTTAAAAACCTTATGGTAGTCACAAAGCTCTCAAATATAGGCAACGTAAAGTCCAACGCTTCACAGAAGTGTACAGATATGGAAATGAAGGTACGCTACGTAAGCGAAACTGTGGGAAGTGGTCATGGAATCACATTCCTTACAGGAACACCGGTAGCAAACTCGATATCCGAGCTGTACATCAACATGAGGTATCTCATGAAAGAGCGGCTTCGGGACCTGGGGCTTTTGAATTTTGATGCATGGGCATCAACCTTCGGGGAAATACAGACATCAGTGGAACTTGCTCCTGAAGGAACAAAGTACCAGGCAAAATCGAGATTCAGTAAGTTCTATAATTTACCGGAGCTTATGAGTCTCTTTAAGGAAATCGCAGACATCAAGCTTGCTGAAGACCTTAAACTGCCGGTGCCTGACAAGGAAGAACACAATATAGTGTGCGAACCCACACGTTTTCAGAAGGAATATGTTGAATCGCTGTCAGAACGCGCAGACCGTGTGCGTGCCGGCGGCGTGGATTCTCAGGAAGATAATATGCTGAAGATAACAACCGATGGACGTAAATGTGCATTGGATCAGCGTATAATCGACCAGTCTCTTCCTGATGAAGACGGAAGCAAGGTAAATACATTAGTGAAAACGGTGTATCAGATCTACAAGGATACTGAGGCGCAGAGACTCACGCAGATGATATTCTGTGACTATGCAACACCAAAGAAAGACAGCGTTGGCTTAAATATCTATGAAGATATAAGGCAGAAGCTTGTAAAAAGGGGTGTTCCGGAGGAAGAAATAAAATTCGTCCACGAAGCAAACACGGATATCAGAAAGGAGGAGCTGTTTAAAAAGGTAAGACTTGGAGCAGTTCGCGTCCTCCTTGCCAGTACAAAGAAAGCCGGTACGGGTACCAACGTACAGGACAGGCTTATAGCTATGCATTTATTTGATTGCCCCTGGAGGCCGGCAGATCTTGAGCAGAGAATCGGGCGTATCGTCCGTCAGGGCAACCTCAATGAGAAGGTACACATTTACACCTATGTAACTAAAGGTACCTTCGATGCTTACAACTGGCAGTTAGTTGAGCAAAAGCAGAAATTTATTGGGCAGATAATGACCAGTAAATCTCCTGCAAGAGCTGTCGAGGATATCGACCAGACAGCACTAAGCTACGCTGAAATAAAGGCTCTGGCCTGCCAGAACCCTCTGTTTAAGGAAAAGATGGAAGTTGACGTTAAGGTTAAGAAGTTAACTCTTCTTCAGAACCAGTTTAGATCCTCCAAGTATTCACTTGAGAAAAAGCTGGCTCACGAATACCCTGATTCACTTAATCGACTTGCAAAGAGAAAGTACCTTCTTAAAAACGATATCGA
>JAILPB010000068.1 GCA_024690485.1 Butyrivibrio sp.
GTATAGCACCATCTACTCCGCCGCCTCCCAAAAGACTGGAATTTGCCGCGTTTACAATAGCATCCACACATAGTTTGGTTATATCTCCAACATGAAATTTTATTTCGCTCATATTTTCCTCAGCCATCAATGTGAATATTATTAACGCAACAAGGACAAGGAACATCATCCCTCATAACATCTATTGTAATATTCTCATGGCAGTGAGGGCAACAGATTTCCATCATCTGATGATTTTCTTTATCTGATTCTTTGAAGCCACAGGATACCTGTCCCTCATGTGCTCTGCGATTGCTGCGGCGGAATCCGAAGGGTTCTCGCTGTATCTGGAGGTTACGAGATCATAACCCCACAACGCCTCCGGACGGGCATACACCGCGATGGGCCAGCCGTACTGCTCACCCTTCTTATTCCTGCGCTGCCTAAAATCCTTGACGCAGAGATAAGTCTTCATCTGAAGATCAGTGACAGTTCCTTCAAAGCCTTTTTCTCCGCCTTTTCCAAAGCCTGCTTTCTTTTTCAGCTCGTTTGAAAAAAGCTCTTCTTCCACTTCAAAGCAGTCCATGATAAGCTTTTGCCTACGCGAGGCCTTCTCATCATCCCAGAGAGCATCGAAGTCATAGCCATCTCGTCTGGCATTGGCGAAGTAGGGCAGCCATTTCTTCGATATGAATCCTGCTTTCTTGGAAAAAAACTTGCCGTAAGCCACTTCACCGCTGCGAGCAATAATCTCTCGCCACTCCCAAGGGTCAACCTCGGAATCTCCGCACCACCAATACTCAGGAACAGTACGCTCCTCCAAGGAAAAACCCGGAATGTCGTTCTTAAACAGTGGCAAAAAGCCCACGTCATTTATGAAATCAATCGCATCTTTGTAGGTATGCAGGCATTCGGGATCATCCCACTCAACGCCATACATGATCCAGGTTCCATTCTCGTTTCCCATAGTGTCCTCCACCCTTTGATTTAAGCATAGTGGCGGGCTGGTTTTGCGTCAATAAAATTTGGATGTTTTCTGGGATTTTCTATGACTTGGGCGTAATATTACGATTATATAATACGAAAATACGTTAAGAAAGTGGATCCTTAAGAGCAAAAATGGCTTTTTTAGCCCAAACCTGCCAAAAACCCATATATATCCAGCGCGATTTAGGGTATAATCGGTATTGGTTTTGCACAAATTATTTGCTTGCAAGTATACGAGGGAAGGACACTGAGTATGGCATCACAGATGATTCACATGGAAGTTGCGTACAGGCTGATGGACAGCTTAGATATAAAGGAATCCAAGGCAGAGTTTATCCTTGGATCTGTTGCACCGGATTCGGTGCATTTTGAGGAGGACTATCTTCCAAAGAAAGTTCATTCACATCTCTTTGAAAACTGCGGTCCCTGGGGAGATACCCAGGACTATGATAACTGGATTGCAAATATCGGAGCTTTCTGGAATAAATATGTTGTGGGCGAGACAGAGCCTGCAAAGAGAAGCCTTCTTATTGGCATATGTGTACATTGCCTCACAGACTACTGGAATGACCTGATGATCTGGCGAGCACTTCAAAAGAAGATGATCCCACCAATGACCTATGACGGCTTCAAGGAAGCTTATTATCCGGAGTCCCATAGAATTGACAGGTGGCTTTTCCAAAACAGCGAACATTCAGGAGAGATAATTGAACTTCTCAAAAGCTCTAAGGAGACAGACTTTGAGGACTACATAAAAGCTGAGGCCATCACCAAGATGAAGGATCATTTAATAAACACTCAGTACGTTCTGCCTGAAACAGTGGATGTTTCAAACCATATATATTACACATCAGACATGATGTTATGGTTCCTGGATGAGACTCCAAAGAGAATAGTTCAACAGATAGCGGAATTTTAGAGTGAGGTTTTATTGATCAGACCATGACTTCCTGGACGAAAAAAGGAATATCATATATTTGATAAATATTATGAAAGAAGAGGAGAATATTATGAAAGAAGCATATTTTGCAGGCGGATGCTTTTGGTGCGTAACGCCTATTTATAAGATGTACGGAGTTAGTGAGGTTATCTGCGGCTATGCAGGCGGAGATGAGGAAAACCCCACCTACGAGCAGGTAAAGCATCAGGAAACAGGCCACAGAGAGACTATAAAACTTGTGTATGATCCGGAAAAAGTGGCATTTAATAAGCTTTTGGATATATTCCTTGCTAACGTAGATCCCTTCGATGGCGAAGGACAGTTTATAGACAAGGGATTCTCTTATACCCTGGCTATTTTCTACACTTCCGAAGAAGAAAAAGAATTAGTGGATAAAAAATTAAAAAAGCTCTCTGAAGATTCCGGAAAGAAGGTTCAGATAGCTGTTTTGCCATACAAGAACTTCTACGAGGCAGAGGAATACCACCAGGATTATTATTTGAAAAATCCTGAGGCTTTTGAAAAAGAGCTTATTGAATCAGGAAGAAAAAAACAGTGATGTTATTTGTCGATACGAGGCAGGTATTCTCGTTCTGCGACGATAAGTAACTGGTCATTTTCGCGAAGGGGCTGCTGGGGATCGATGATTTTCCAGTGAGTTCCTTCTTTTAATGCTACGACATTTACTTTGTATTTTCTTCGAACGCTGAGTTCTTCAAGGCTTTTTCCAACCCATTTTGCAAGGGGATTCATCTCGACCATGCACAGGGAGTCATCCACTTGAAAATAATCAAGGAATGTATCAGATGTAAGGATTCTTGCGGACTGTCTTCCACCGTATTCTTCAGGGATGATGACTTTGTCCGCGCCGATTTTTTTGAGGATTGAAGACATTCTGTCAGAAGAACTCTTGGCGACTATAAGTGGCACACCTTCTTCGTTTGCTACTGCTACAGACATGATGCTGGCTGCGAGATTGCCGCCCATTGCTACGACTACGATGTCCAGATTCTTAAGCCCCAGATGCTTTACTTCGTCTTCATTTGAGAGGTCTGCGCATATGGCTGATGTGGAATAGGGAGCAACTTCCTTTAAGCGCTCCTCGTCTATATCAACTATAAGGACGTCAGAGCCCATTTCATATAAACTCTGTGCAAGGCTCATTCCATATTTTCCAAGTCCTAAAACGGCTACTGATTTTTTCATATTGATTCCTCGTCTTTCTATCCAACAAAAAACTTACCTTCTAAGTAATGCTGATTGTTCTTTTGTCTGATTCTGCCTGCAAAGAAGATGGCCATTGAGATAGGACCTATTCTTCCAAGGTACATGCAGACTATTATGATAAGTCGCCCGATGGTGTTCAGGTTTGATGTAAGATCCATGGAAAGACCCACAGTCGCAAGACTGCTTATTACCTCAAACAGAGCATCCTGAAGGGTGACCGGATTTGTGGCATTAAGTAACAACGTGAACGTGATAACTGAAAACATGCTGACATAGACAATTACTGAGGATTTTCTCATGGATTCGCCGCTGACACGTCTGCCAAACAGTATGTTGGAATCCTCTGACCTTATGTAGGTGATGATGCCCATGAGTGCAAGGAAAAATGTAACTGTCTTGATACCGCCTGCTGTTCCTACCGGTGATCCACCGATAAACATAAGTATGTATGCTATAACACAGGACAGATCTGTAATTCCAGCCTGTGAAAATGAAGCAAAACCGGCAGTTCTTAGAGTAATGGACTCAAAGAGGCTATTGAATATCTTATCAGGGATGCTCATATTTTTTAAAGTAAGAGGATTGTCATATTCTGCAATGAAGAATACAAGCCATCCGATCGCGATAAGTGCAAAGGTCATTGCCAGCACAAGTTTAGTATGCTCGCTGAATCTTTTGAAAATCTGAACCGGAGTGAATCTGCTTTTTACACCCTTTTTTATTACGTGAGCCAGATCAAACCATACCACGTATCCAAGTCCGCCAAGGACAATAAGAAGCATGGTTACAAACAAAACGTATGGATTGGAAGAGTATGGCTTTAAACTGTTTGGACCGATGATGTCTATTCCTGCATTACAGAATGCAGAGATTGCATTAAATATGGAAATCCATGCCCCTTTTACGGGTCCAAACTCTGGAATAAAAACGATGCTGTACATGAGTGCTCCAAGAAGTTCCACGGACAGAGTGCCTTTAAAAATGCGGGAAAGAATCTTGAGGATTCCGGCTTCAGTGTCCAGATTAAGGGAGTCCTGTAGCATTTTTCTATCCCCCAGTGAAAACTTGCGCTGGGTAAGGAGCATGATCATTGATATAACTGTTATGATTCCGAATCCGCCAATCTGTATCAGGAACAGAATTACTACATGACCAAAGGTGCTCCAGTAGCTGAAGGTGTCAACCACCGTAAGGCCTGTCACACACACTGAGGTTGTGGCAGTAAACAGGGCTGTAACAAAATCTGTCCAATTGCCATCTGCAGAGGATATCGGAAGTATTAGTAAAAGTGAACCTACCAGGATTGCCACCAAAAAACTCAAGGGGATCAATCTCATGGAAGGGATTCTTGTAAGTTTCATATGAGTTTCCTTCATAAAATGTGTCTTCAAGTGTTATTGTAGCACTTGAAACGTTTTTTAATTATAATAAACGAAATAGAATTGTGTCAAAGGAGTTCCCATGGAGTGGTCAATAAAGACTTTTGATGAGCTATCAGCTCGTGAATTATATGAAATACTTAAGTCCCGGGCAGAGATATTTGTAAAAGAGCAGAATATTACTTATGTTGATGAAGATGATGTGGACTATAGAAGCCTACACGTTTTTGGCATCGAGAATGGCAGGGTTACAGCTTACCTTAGAGCCTACGAGGATGAAGCCGGAGCTGAGGAAAACGCAGCCGTAGACAGAGAAATCCATGTCATGAAGATAGGAAGAGTTTTGTCGCTTGAACATGGAAAGGGAATAGGAACTGAGCTTATGAAATTCGCTCTCAGGGAAATTCCTAAAATGGTGCCATGTGAGAAAATCTGCATGGACGCTCAAAAACACGCGGTTCATTTTTATGAGCGCCTTGGCTTTGTAGTAACCTCCGATGAGTATCTTGAGGAGGGAATCGTGCATGTGGATATGAGTAAAAAAATAACAAAGGGTTGATTTTTTTTATAATTAGCTTAAAATAACAATCAAATGCAAAGAACAGAAATAGTAGATATCTTGAGATCTTTAGAGAGGAGCCGGTTGGTGGAAGGCTTTGATTTTCGGATATTGAACCCGTCTGGGAGCAGCAGAAGGGGAAGCTGATTTATTCAGAAAACTTCTGACGGAGGTCACCGTGATCATAGACATGTGAGTGTCAGCTCACAATGAGGTGCAGGCGAGTAGCCTGAATTTAGGTGGTAACGCGGATTTTATTATTCGTCCTAAGTATACATATAAGGTATGCTTAGGACATTTTAGATTAATTAACAAACCTCAGCATACAGACCTCATCAAACATCTTGAAAGGAGTAATTATTATGAAACTTAGCAAATTAGTTGGAGTCAGATTTAAGGAAAAGCCTGCTTATTGCGTAATCGACAGCCACACCTTCAGTCTTCGTGGCGGATATATAAAGCGTGTATCAAACGGTATCTTTTCACTTTACACTCCTATGAAAAAGGTTACTCAGAATATTGAAAAGATTCTGAGAGAGGAAATGGATGCTGTGGATTGCCAGGAAGTTATGTTTCCTGTAGTTCTGCCCGGTTCACTTTGGGAGGAGTCAGGACGTTACGAGAGCGTTGGAGAGGAGCTTCTTAGATTCAAGGATCGTAACGACACACCCATGGTTCTTGGTATGACTCACGAGGAGGCAGCAGTCCATCTTGCAAGAGAGTACGGAAGCACTTATGCTAACTATCCGTTCTCTTTCTATCAGATTCAGACAAAGTATCGTGATGAGGCTCGTCCGAGAGCAGGTCTTATCAGAGTTCGTGAGTTTACTATGAAGGATGCTTATTCTTTCCATACATCACAGGAAGACCTTGAGCAGTATTACGATAGAATGGCAAATGCTTATGACAGAATCTTCGAGAGAGCAGGACTTCCTGATGTAATCTCAGTTAAGTCTGATTCAGGTATGATCGGTGGTAGCGTATCTCACGAGTATATGCTACTTACAGATGCAGGAGAGGATTCAATCGTTCTCTGCGACGACTGTGGATACAGTGCAAACATGGAAGCTGCTGACACAACTGTTGATAACTCAGGTTGCACACCTGCAGGCGAGCTTAAAAAGGTTCATACTCCCGGCTGTAAGACAATTGAGGAAGTATGTGATTTTCTTAATTCAAAGGTTGAAGAGTCATGTAAGGCAGTTATTTATCAGGTAAATGCTACAGATGAATTTGTTGTTGTATTCATTCGCGGCGACTACGAAGTAAATGAGACAAAGCTTGTTAACTATCTCCACGAGGATGTACATCCCGCTGAGATCACTGAGGAATCAGGACTTGTTGCAGGTTATTGCGGACCTTATGAGCAGAAGGCTAAGTGCAAGATCGTTTACGATAAGTCCCTTGAGGGAATCGAGAATCTTTGCTGCGGTGGTAACGAGACAGATTATCACTACACAGGCCTCAACATCAAGAGAGATATCGGAGACGTTGAGTACGTTGATGTCAGCAAGATCCGTGATGGCGACATCTGTCCTTGCTGTGGTAAAAAGACTATCAGAATCAGCCGTGGTATCGAGGTTGGTAACATCTTCCAGCTTGGCACAAAGTATTCTGACAGCATGAAGATGACATATACAGACGAGGATGGAACTTCCAAGACTCCTATCATGGGATGCTATGGTATCGGTGTTGGTCGTCTTGCTGCTAGTATCATGGAAGCTCGTCATGATGAAAAGGGACCTATCTGGCCCATCACAGTTGCTCCTTGGAAGGTGCATGTATGCTGCATGAGAAGAGATGATGATGCATGTAGAGAGGCAGCAGATAAGATCTACGAAGAACTTTCAAACATGGGTATCGAAGTTCTCTATGATGACAGAGATGTTCGTGCCGGCGTAATGTTTGCAGATGCAGACCTTCTCGGTGTTCCGGTTCGTGTAATTGTTGGACCTAAGGCACTTGCAAACGGAGAGATCGAGCTCTGCACAAGAGATAAGAGCGTTCAGCTTTCTGTAAAGAAAGAGGACATCATTGCAGAGACCAAGAAGCTTATGGATTCTCTTTATGAAGAGATTAACTCTAAGGTTAAGGCTAGAATCTGATATCTTTAGATATAAAAGGATACCATTTCGTATATGAAAACCAATAATATGACGTCAGGAAACAGCATGAAACAAATCGTGCTGTTTTTCCTGCCACTTCTTTTTGGAAATCTATTTCAGCAGGTGTACAGCCTGGTGGATAGCATAATAGTCGGAAAGGGAATCGGGGACAGCGCTCTTGCGGCAGTTGGAGCGTCTGGTACCCTGAACTTTCTGATTCTAGGATTTGTAGTTGGACTTACAAGAGGCTTTGGAATCAACTTTTCTCAGGTTTTTGGAAAAGGTGATCTGAAGCTTCTTCGTGGTTATATAAAGGCAGCTCAGTTTATAAGCACCATCATGAGCTTGGTGATGACAGTGATATGCCTTGTGGCGCTAAATAGCATGCTTGTTTTTCTGGAAACACCGCAGGATATTTTTAAGGATGCATATAACTATTTCTTCGTGATCCTTGCTGGGATTCTGGTTACAGTTCTGAACAATCTGGCCATCACCATCCTGCAGTCCCTTGGAGATAGTAAAACGCCGCTTACTGCAATGATCGTTTCTTCGGTGGTAAATATTATATTGGATATTGCCTTGGTCATAGGAGTTCACTTCGGAGTAGTGGGAGCAGCTGTAGCTACAGTCGTAGCCCAGGCGACTTCTTATGTTTATTGCAGAGTGAAAATCAGCAAATTGTCGGTTCTTTTAGAGGATAGGGAAACAGGTATCCGTAAGTCTCTGTTACCTGATACTTCGCTTTGCGCTGACCTTTTGAAGATGGGATTGCCGGTAGCTTTTATGAATTCAGTAACTGCAGCAGGCGGGATGATACTGCAGTATTTTGTGAATCTCATGGGAAGTGCCTATGTTGCAGCTTATTCAGTATGTATGAAATTTGCAGGCCTTTTCGAACAGTTCGGAATGTCTGTGGGATTGGCAATTCTGACTTTTGTTGGCCAGAACAAGGGTGCTGCAAAGTACGATCGTATAAAAAAGGGTGTTATGGAAGGGATAGCCCTTTCGATAATAGTAAATATTCCTTTGGCTGTTCTTCAGATAGTTTTTCCAAAGGTATTAGCTAAAGTCATGCTAAGTGACAGCACAACTATAAGTTATTGCGGAGAGTTCATGCCCATACTTGGCATAAGCTTATTTGCCCTTGGATGGCTTTTTATTTTCAGATATGCAGTTCAGGGACTTGGAAACACAGTTGTTCCCATGTTTTCAGGATTTCTCGAAGTCGCAATGAGGCTCATATTTGGCTTTACTGTGGGAAGAATGTCCTTTAGAGGAATAGCGGTTTCGGAAGTTTCCGCATGGATTGGAGCCTTCATAATGCTTGCCATTACATATTATGTATTAATGAAAAACTACAAAAGAAAAGGCTTAACACTTTGATAAAAAAGCCAAAAATATGAGCTGTAAAGAAAGTCACATAAGTGATCAATCTTTACAGCTCTTTTTCATCGTTAAACTGAATATGTTTTTTACATACTAGCTCTGTAGATAGCCAGCATATCCTCTTCGTTGAGGACTCTTGCAGATCCCATTTCTCCGTCAACACCTATAGCGCACTTCTTAGCCATAAGCTTAAGCTCGTCTTCTGTGGGTTCTACGCCAAGTTCTCTTAAGTTTGTTGGCATGTGGATACTTCTGTAGAAATCCTCCATAGCCTCGATTCCGCAGAGGGCGATTTCTTCATCAGTGCCTCTGTCTTCCACATCCATGACATTTATAGCAAATTTTTTGAAGCGAGAAAGACAGTTCTTGTAAACGTATCTGGCCCAGCTTCCCCAGATTGCAGCAAGGCCTGCGCCGTGTGCTACGTCGTAGAGACCGCCAAGCTCATGTTCAAGCTTGTGAGTCATCCAGTCACCACCGTCATTGCCGCAGCCTGTAAGCCCATTATGAGCAAGGCTTCCTGCCCACATAACTTCAGCTCTTGCATCGTAGTTTTTAGGATCATCCCTAAGGATAATAGCATTAGCTTTAACAGTTCTAAGGAGACCTTCTGCAAGTGCGTCTGTAATCTCCATATTTCCGCCATTTGTAAAATATCTCTCCATGGTGTGCATCATGATATCCGTGCATCCGCAGGCTGTCTGATAATCGGGAAGAGTCATGGTGAGCTCAGGATTCATGATGGCAAACTTAGGGCGACCAAAATCACTGCTGTAGCCGCGCTTTACAAGCCCTTCTTCCTTGGTGATAACGGAAGAGTCACTCATCTCACTTCCGGTAGCTGCAATTGTAAGGATTACTCCAAGAGGAACGGAAGCTGTTCCCTGCTTCTTATAATCGTAGAGATCCCATACGTCGCCTTCATTTGCAAGGCCGTAGCCAATAGCTTTGGCAGAGTCGATTGCGCTTCCGCCGCCAACTGCCAGAAGGAAATCCACATTTTCTTTTCTGCAAAGTTCAATGCCTTCATATACAAGACCAAGGTGGGGATTCGGAACGGCGCCGCCAAGTGTTACATAGCTTATTCCTGCTGCATCCAGAGTATCAGTTACTTTCTGCAAAAGGCCTGAACGCACAACGCTTCCACCGCCATAGTGGATAAGTACCTTGGTTCCGCCGAATTCTTTTATTAAATCTGCAACTTTGCTTTCTGTGTTTTTGCCAAAAATCACCTTGGTAGGTGTGAAATATTTAAAGTCAAACATGAAGCGCTCCTTTCGAAATCGAAAACAAATATCACTCTAACTCCGCAGCAACTTCCTTAAGGAGAGATCTGATCTCAAGGTGCTGAGGACATGCGCTTTCGCAGCCGCCGCACTCAATGCACTCGCTGGCTTTGCCCTTACCGTCTGAAGTCAGGACATTTGCGTAGTACATCTTCTGATTCCAGTCATTGAAGATTTTCCTTGTGTTCATGCAGGAGAAAATCTCAGGAATCATGATGTTCATCGGGCAATGATTCTGCTCCACGCAGTAGTGACAGGATGTGCAGGGAATTGTATTAAGACCCTTGTAAATAGCTGTAACTTTGGCGATGGCTCCCATTTCATTTTCATCAACAGGTTTGAAATCCTTCATGTAAGATACGTTGTCCTTCATCTGTGCCATGTCGCTCATACCGGATAATACGATTCTGATTCCATCCTGGCTTGCAGCGAATCTGATGGCATAACTTGCATTTGAAAGTCCTGTTCCCATCTCGTCATAGACCTTCTGAGCTGCTTCAGGCAGGTTAACAAGGCTTCCGCCCTTAACAGGCTCCATAACGATTACGGGCTTTCCATGCTTTCTGCAGACTTCAAGGCACTTACGGCTCTGAACAGAAGGATCTTCGTAATCAAGATAGTTAAACTGAATCTGCACGATCTCCACCTGTGGATAAGTGGTCAGAATCTTGTCGAGAACTTCTGCACTGTCATGGAAGGAGAGACCTACGTGTCTGATCTTACCTTCTTCTTTAAGCTTAAATGCGGTTTCGTAAGCTTTGCACTTTTTAAAATGCTCAAAATTGGTAGCGTTCTGAGCATGCATCAGATAAAAGTCAAAGTATTCTACGCCGCAGGCATCAAGCTGGCTCTGGAAAAATGGCCTGATTTCTTCTTCTGACTTAAAATAGGGCTCAGTGAGCTTATCTGTTAAGAGAAACTTCTCTCTTGGATATCTGTCAGAAACGGCCACTTTAATAGCTTTCTCAGACTTTCCGTCAATATAGCCGTGGGCTGTATCAAAATAGTTGAAACCGTTGTCAATAAAGTAATCTGCCATTTCTTTGAACTGTTCAATATCAACCTCATCTCCAAGCATCGGCAGTCTCATGCAACCAAAGCCGAAAAAGGTCTTTATCTCAGGAAAAGATTTATCCATAGTCATACCTCCAAATTTGAAAAATCCTACACAGAATAGGTTAACAGTTTCTTGCTATATAAACTTCTTATGCTTCGGAATTGCCCTTATCATTTTTTGCGATAAAAAAACTTTTCATTTGAGAATTTTATCCAGCACAGGATATATCTCATCCTCCCTTTCATAGGGAAAGATGTGGAAATACTCGTCACCTGTAAGCATGGCTGAGAGATTAGCTTTTGACTTGTCATAGAAAATGTAAACAGGCTTGTTTCTGGCCTCCGCATAGGCAAGCTCATAACCGACTCCAAGAGAAGGGCAGGTAGCTTCGCATATTACAAGGTCAGATTCCCTTAGCCAACCGGTATCAGTGGCATAAATCTGCTTATCGGTAGTGCTTTCCTGAAGATTTAAGTCCCCAACATGCTCAGTTAATACGTCATCTGTTCTCTGTATATAAGTAATAATTCTGTGGTAAAGCTCTGCATCAACGCGGCCGCCCCTTATGGAGCCGGCAAAATAGACCTTTTTATTCATCTGTTCCTCCCGGTATATGATTGTTTTTATTAATATAAAAACATCGTAGTTTAATATGATAATTATAAACTACGATGCTCTTATAAATCTCTTTAATTAGTTGAATAATTGTGCTTCCTGCTATCAGCAAGGTTCCTTTTTAGTTTTAAGGAGAAAGTTGAATATAACCTCATCCAGGCTGTGGACCCACTAAGAACCCACACAATTCCTGTTGCAAGCCATACGCCGATTGCTCCCATTCCCATGTATTTTGTGACAAAAATCGGAATAGTAAGTCTTCCAATGACTTCAATGACTCCGTTAAACAGTGCAAAGAAGGCATCTCCGATTCCTGTAAGTACGCCGCGAACCACGTATATAAGGCCAAGGGCGATGTAGAAAAAGCTTGTGATCTTAAGTCCCATTGCACCAAGCTGAATGATCTCAGGATCTGCCACAAACATGGAAGTTATAGCGCCGCCAAAGAACTGCATTACGCCAAACATGACCACTGTGATAATAGTCATTATCGTAAGGCCTTTCTTGTATCCGGTATCTACTCTGTCGTTTTTACTTGCGCCGTAGTTCTGTCCGCAGAAGGTTGCTATAGAAGCGCTAAGTGTAGCATAGGGCTGGTGGATAAGCTGCTCAATTCTGCTTGTTGCTGTGAATGCCGCGACAACAACGGTTCCGTAGTTATTAACAATTCGCTGTACAACCATAGCTGAAATTGCTATAAGCGCATACTGGAGAGAGAGCGGAACACCAAGCTTTACGATTTTTACTGCAAGATCCGGTCTGAAAATCAAATCGCTTTTTTCTATCTTGAAATATGGATTTGTCTTGTAAGCGTATATTCCACAGCACGCAGCAGCAATAAACTGTGATATCATAGTTGCAATTGCTGCTCCGTTTATGCCCATGGAAAAGGTATAAACAAGAAGTATATCCAAAAACACATTTATGATAGCTGAGAGTATAAGGAAATACAGAGGTGATCTAGAATCTCCAAGGGCTCTTAGCATGGATGTTATATAATTGTATAGTGAGACAAAAATTAGGCTCACACACATAAAGCGCAGATAAGATGTTGCGCTCTGAAGGATCACATCCGGTGTGCGCAGCACCTGAAGTAGCATTCCTACTGATACAAAGCCTATGGTTCCAAAGATAATCGGAACGATAAGCATGATGATTCCTGTATTTACGATGCTTTTCTTGACGTTTTCATCATCATGGGCTCCGTAATACTGGGAAACAATGATGCCACCGCCGCTTCCGATTCCGTTGCAAAGAGCAAAGAACAGGAAGGTTACAGATGAAGTGGCTCCCACAGCCGCAAGGGCATCTGCGCCTACAAAACGTCCCACGATAACGGAGTCAGCCAGGTTATATACCTGCTGGAAAATGTTACCGATAAGTGCGGGCAGCGCAAAAATCAGGATGTGTCTTACAGGGTTACCTGTGGTCATATCTGTTGTATAATTTTTCATAATAATAATCCTCTTAAAACGCTAAGTAAAAAATCGTCTTAGCAGTTGATAGTATGAACTTGTTTTTGACTATATACTTCTTAGGATTCGACATGGGGATTATCATTTTTTGTCAGTGATAACTGATGATGTTTGTTTAGTAAACTAAACCCTGAAAGGGCAGGAAAATGGACTTTAGCAAATACGAAACCTATGAATTTGACAATAGTAGCGCTTTCAACATGGCAACCGGCTACAAGGAGAGAAGTTACAAAATGCATTGGCACTCCTACGGCGAGATTATTCTTGTGGGTCCCGGGGATACCAATATTTTCAAGGTGAATCAGGATACCTATCACCTTGTAGAAGATGATTTTGTACTTGTATGGCCTATGGAAAGCCATGCAATAATCGATGCTGACAGGGAAAATTCACTTATCATCCAGTTCAGCAATGCTTTTGTGAATTCTCTGTTTGACCTTCAGAGAATAATGCATTTTTACAGAAATCTGCATGTCCTCTGTATTAATAACCATCCCGATCTGGTAAGGGAACTCAAAGTAATCGCTATGCAGATGAAGGAAGCCTTTTTCTCAGGACAGGCTAACCGCGAGCTTAAGTGCTGCATGCTTCTTATGGAATTTATGAGAGTTCTTGATGAGCACAAGGAAGAGTTTGTGCCGGAGCTGAGCGAAGATGCGCATAACGCCTATGAAGATGACGTTATGAGAAGGATGATGCTTGTAACCGACTACATCAAAAACAATCTCACGGCCGATGACCTCTCACAGGGCGCTATGGCTCAGATGGCTGGCATAAGCAGAGATTATTTTTCGAGAATTTTTAAGAATGTAACTGGCTTAAACTACAGTAAGTGGCTTAATATGATAAGGCTTGAAAAGGCCACAGAGCTTCTTTCTCACAAAAACATGTCCCTTACTGAAGTTGCAATGCTGTCTGGTTTTCAGAGCATTCCAAGCTTTAACAGGGTTTTCCACGAGGACAAGGGAATGTCCCCGGGAGAATACAGGACGTTGTTTGTTGATGGGATGGAAAAATAGAAATAATAGGAGAGAAATCATTTATGAGAAAAAAACTAATTGCAATGTTACTTGGCGGAGTTCTTACCGCATCGATGCTTGGAGGATGTGGAAAAGCTCCTGCTACTGAAGGGCCTAATATACAAGGCAGTGATACAGACGCATCAGATTCCTGGGCGTCAGAACTTCAAGGAGAAGGCGGAGAAGCCGAAGGCACAGAAGTCTCCCAGGCAGATGAAGAAGAGAGCACTGCTTCAGAAGATGGTGCTTTAGAAAATGCAGAAGAGGAGGCAACTGCAGTTAGTAACCTCGCAGGAGGGTCAGCCACCTTTAGCGTTGTGGATAAGAGATACACAGAGTTCTACAAAGGGGATGTGGTTTTTGATGAAAACGAGGAGTATTCCAAGGATTACTCAAACGGAACCCTATTTGAGGGAAATTATTCCTATGTGATTCTTGATGATGATTACGAGGCTGAATATCCCGCTCTTTATAAGGTACTTAAAGATTATGCTGATGATGGTCTTAATAAAGCTGACGACTGGGTGAAGAGTTATGTGGAAACCGCAAAGGATGAATATGAGAATGCTGCAAAAGAAAAGACCAGCTTCTACGGGCCATATAAGGAAAATAATACGGTATATATCACAAGGTTTGATGATAAGATAACCAGTATTTATGAGTACAACTACTCTTTTGAAGGCGGAGTCCATGGTTATTACGGAGCTTCCGGGTTAAACTACGATACTCAGACAGGAAAACAGCTCTACATAGGAGATGTGATCAAGGTTTCCAAGGAAGAGTTTGATGCTGCACTTAAAACAGAGCTCTTAAAAATAGCAGAGTATGATGATGAGTACGGCTCTCTTGATGAAAAGCTTGCACAGTACACACTTTTTGAGGGTAACTATGATGATATGAATAATATCAGTTACGAGTATAAATGGTATTTTTCATATGACGGACTTCACGTAGTTTTTAATATCTATGAACTTGCAAGCTATGCTGACGGTATGCAGGACATTGTTCTTGGCTATGACAGCGGCATTATGAAGGATGAGTATGTTCCTGCTCAAACAGACAACTTCTGCGTAAGGGAAAGACTTTACCTTTTAAACAGCAAGTACGATGAATCTGAGGAAATGCATCTTAGATATATCCCTACGTATGATGACGAAAATTATGATGGTTATTTATATGCAGATGATCTTGAGCTTGTTTTAAATGGAAAATCAGCTGGCTGTGGCTGCGGATTTTATTTAAACGACGATGATGAGCTTGAATGCTACAGGGTTCGCGCTAATGGAGGAAAAGAATATATATACGTGATCATTCCCTTTGACAATGATTACTGCCAGCTTGAAGTTTTTGATATCACAGGCGGCGACGTGAAATTTGTAGGGGATCAGGGATATCACTACATTTACGCTTACTATGAAGGTGGTGGAAATGTTCTTCCTACTTTTACAAATACAGATAATATGCATTTTGGTCATGTTGTAGATGCTATGGGATCTTTTGAAGCGTACGGAATATATGAGGTGGGTCCTGACGGACTTCCCAAGCCCACAAGCGATGATTACTATGTTGCATGGCAGTGCAGTGAAAACATAGTATCCAAGGTTGATATTGAGGCGGATATCATAAACGAGGACGGAAGCATAGTAGAGAGCGGTGTGACAATTCTCGCAGGAACTCACATTGATCCCTTCCGCACAGATAGAAAGACCAGACTTGATTGCAGACTTGATGATGGCAGAATAGTTCGTTTTACCTATACAACCTTTGATTACCCTGCTTCTTTGAAGGAAGGAGAGGTTACTGATCTCTTTGACGGACTTCAGTATGCAGGCTGATTTCGGCGGCATGCAATGATATAGGACAAACCTATAACCAACGATAAATCTTATGTATTATACAGAATCTCCCAATGTTTGTAGTATATACACATCAGATGACAGACGGAGGTAAAAAACATGGGATACAGATTTGAGACACTTCAGGTACACGTTGGACAGGAACAGCCGGATCCGGCTACAGATTCAAGAGCCGTTCCGATTTATCAGACTACATCATATGTATTTAGAAACAGCCAGCATGCAGCAGACAGATTCAGCCTTGCTGATGCAGGTAATGTATATGGAAGACTTACAAACTCCACACAGGATGTTTTGGAAAAGAGAGTTGCAGCTCTTGAAGGAGGAACAGCAGCACTTGCAGTTGCATCCGGTGCAGCAGCGATCACATATACTATACAGGCTCTTGCAGCAAACGGTGGTCACATCGTAGCTCAGAAGACAATATACGGTGGAAGTTACAATTTACTTTCACACACACTTCCGCAGTACGGCGTAGAAACAACTTTTGTAGATGCTCACAATCTTGCAGAGGTTGAGGGAGCTATCAAGGATAACACCAGAGCAATCTACCTTGAGACCCTTGGAAATCCTAACAGTGACATCCCAGATATCGATGCAATAGCAGAGATCGCTCACAAGCATGGACTTCCTCTTGTAATTGATAACACCTTTGGAACTCCTTATCTCATAAGACCCCTTGAGCATGGCGCAGATATCGTGGTTCATTCAGCAACCAAGTTTATCGGCGGACATGGAACATCCCTTGGTGGAATCATTGTAGAAGGTGGAAAGTTCAACTGGAAGGCAAGTGGAAACTATCCAAACATTGCTGATCCTAATCCCAGCTATCATGGAATTTCCTTCTATGATGCTGTAGGATCTGCAGCCTTTGTTACCTTTATCAGAGCAATCCTTCTTAGAGATACAGGTGCAGCTATTTCACCTTTCAACGCATTCCTGTTACTTCAGGGCGTAGAGACATTATCTCTTAGACTGGACAGACATGTTGAAAACACCAAGAAGGTGGTTGAATTCCTAAAGAACCATCCCAAGGTAACTAAGGTTAACCATCCTTCAATCGAGGATCATCCGGATCATGCACTTTATAACAAGTACTTCCCTAACGGAGGCGGTTCTATCTTCACTTTTGAGATCAAGGGCGGAAAAGAAGAAGCATGGAAGTTTATCGACAACCTTGAGATTTTCTCACTTCTTGCAAACGTTGCGGATGTTAAGAGTCTCGTGATCCATCCTGCATCAACAACTCACTCACAGCTTTCTGATGAGGAGCTTCTTGACACAGGAATCACACAGAGCACAATCAGACTTTCAATCGGTACAGAGCATGTAGACGATATCATTGCAGATCTTGAGAAAGGCTTTGCAGCAGTTTGATAAGAATTAAATAAGAGTGGTCAGATAAGATAATAAAAGCCCGCTTTACCAGGTAATAGGACTGGCAGAGCGGGCTTAACCTATTTGGTCTACTTATTTACTTGATGAAAATTCTGGCTTTATAAATATCAAGAACAGAACTCCTGCGATGATTACGGAAATAACGTCAGCTCCAAGCTGAGCACAAATAACTCCGTTAAATCTAAACATCGCAGATAAAACTCCGATAGATATGGCATATACAACGCCCTGTCTGCAGAGGGAAAGGATAAGTGCAGGAAGCCCTTTTCCCATGGACTGGAAAGCGCAGATGGTTACAAGACCCATGCCCATAAGGAGCATTCCCGGCATCTGAAGGCGAAGCATCAAAACACCCATCTTTATAAGCTCATCATCCTTTAAGAAGGCTCTGATAAGAGGATTTGCAAGGAGTGCTACGATAAGCGCCATAACTGCTGAAATTCCAAGCACAATCTCGTATGCAAATGTAAGGACTTTCTTAAGGCGTTTTCTATCGCCTGAGCCGTAGACATAGCCTGTAAGGGGCTGGCCTCCAAAGGCAAGACCGACTATTACAAGCATGACGATATTTACTATCTTTAATACAATACCCATAACAGCAATAGAGTCGCTTCCGTAAGGGGAGAGGCTCTTATTTGTTAGTGTGATACCGACAGTCTGCATGAGGTTTGTGACTGATGCAGGAATTCCTACAGCAAAGATCATGCCGAGTTCATTTGCCTTAATTCCGAAATCCTTGGGATTGATGGAGAGGCCTTCACATTTATTTATAATGTACCAGAAGGAAAAAAGTGTTGAGCAGATGTATCCGATGATACTTGCAATAGCGGCACCTGCGGCACCAAGACCCAGACCAAAGATGAAAATAGGGTCAAGTATCATGTTTACAACAGCTCCAAGAATAGAAACAGCCATGGATGCATTGGGATGTCCCACGGTTCTCATAAGATTAGAAGGAACCAGTGTGTAGATAATAAATGTGCATCCAAGAACAATGTACTTGTAATACTGAGCTGCATAGGGAAGGGATGTTTCATCCGCTCCGAGGAATATAAGGATTGGATCCTGAAAAGCCAGAAGTATCACAGTTACGATGATTCCGATAATAATAGCTGCATAGGTGCAAAAAACACTGAGTCTTTTAACTTCTTCATGCTTCTTTGCGCCAAGAAGTCTTGAAATAACCGAAGCTCCGCCCAGGGCTATCATGTCACCAAATGCAAGAAACAGAGTAAAGAGCGGAGTGCAGATTGAAACGCCTGCGATAAGAGCTGTATTTCCTGTAAGGGCTATGAAATAGGTATCTACCATGTTGTAAACAAGGGTAACTACCATTCCCAAAACTACAGGAATAGCAAGCTTCATGTAGGCAATAGGTATAGGTGTTTTCTCAAATAATTCGTTAGACATAATTCTTTTCTCCTTTTTAGCGGAGCCATTCTATCACATAAAAATTTTTCGTGTAAGCAAAATTATATAATACTATTGTACTATCTTTTTATATATAATGATGAACATATAAGATAGATGCAGAGGTGTTTACCATGTACACAGAAGGAATGGATATAAAAAATATTAAAAATTTGATCTTTGATGTGGGAGATGTACTCATCGGTTTTCGCTGGAAGGATATGCTGGTTAATGATTTCGGCATCCCGGAGGAGAGAGCGGTTCACATTGGTCCCAAGGTTTTCGATGATCCCATATGGGTTGAACTGGATGCAGGCAGGAAGCAGATTGAAGAAGTAGTAGATTACTACAGGTCTAAATATCCTGAGGATGGGGATATCATACAAAGGATGTTCGCTGAGGGCGAGAGAATGTCTGTTAAGCGCGAAGGGGTTTGGGGAGCAGTTGAGAACCTCAAGAAGTGCGGATTCAGGATTTATCTTTTGTCCAATTACTCCAAGTATCTTTTTGAAAAGCACACTAAAGATATGACGGTACTCCCGATCCTTGACGGTAAGGTTATTTCATATGAAGTAAATTCTGTAAAACCGGAGCCTGAAATATACGAGCATATCCTTAAGAAATATGACCTAAAACCTGAAGAGAGCATATTTTTTGATGATAAAGAAGAAAATGTAAATGCCGCAAAGGAGCAGGGAATCAGCGCATTCCGCATAACATCTGAGAAAATGCTTCTGGATTTGCTCCATGAGATAGCTTCTGTTAAAATAGTCTAGTACATGCCAAATCATGAGATTAGAGGGATCTAACTTGCTGTATTGCAAGTAAAAGGATATGGCTTGGTACAGTACAATTAAGATATAAAATGTTTGGAGGAAATTGGTATGAAAAAACTATTAACAAAGGCACTCACAATGCTGCTTGTATTCATGGTGGTATTCACTGCAGTAGGTACAACAGCAAGCGCAGCAAACCTTGATAAGAAGGCTAAGAGCATCTGCAAGTTCTATCAGAAGGCCGGAAACAAGGCAAAGGGACTTACAGGACCTGTTAAGGTTAAGTACAAGAAGGAAGGTAAGGTTTATCACTTTACTTTCACATTGAACTTAAAGCAGGATGCTTCAATTTTTGGTATGACTAAGAGCTTTGCTCCCAAGGAATACAATCAGGCAAGAAAGTCAATCGTTAAGAATACAACCAAGTTCAGAAAGAAGATCAAGAAAAAGGGCATCAAGAAAAACAGCGTTACATATATTGTAAATGCAGGCGGAAAGCAGCTCTGGGTTGCAACAGACGGACAGCTTATCTATGATAGATACGAATAAATAATAAATGAAAATACCTGACCGGTTATTGATATCCGGCCAGGTATTTTTTGTGCTCTAAAAAGTATTCAATGGAATTTACATTGTCACGAATTGTTTTGTACTCTCGTTAAGCTTTTCTGTTACATCATTGTTGGTAGTCATGGCATCGCTGATACCGCTGATCTCATCTACGATATCCTGAGAGTGCTCCGCGGACTGGTTGATAGCATCAGAGGCTTCATGAACTGATGTGGAGATGGATGTTACAGAATTTGCCATCTCGGCCATGATCTCATTAAGCTGCTGGGTCTGTTCTGAGATTCCATCAAGCATATCGTTAATGAGTTTTGCAGTTGCTTCATATCTTTCACCTGTGTCAACAAATGCATCGTAATCTGCAAGAACGGTGGTATTGATGAAATCAAGCACTTCCATAGCGTTATCAGCAAGAGATTTAACGGCTGCTGTAACTTCATTACTGATAACCTGAATATTTCCTGCAGTCTGTCGTGAGTTCTCAGCAAGGGAACTGATTTCTTCAGCAACAACTGCGAATCCTTTTCCTGCTTCGCCTGCTCGTGCAGCCTCGATAGAAGCATTGAGAGCAAGGAGGTTGGTCTGGGATGCGATGTCGAGGATTACATTTGTAAGCTCGTTGATCTGAGCAACCTTTTCACTGTCTTTTACGGACTGCTCAAGGACACCTGAAAGCTCTTCCATACGGGTTCCGGTGTTATCCTTCTTTTGCTGGGCATCATCCTTGATCTCGATGGCTTCGGCTCTGATTTCCTGAGCCTTCGCTGTACCGTCTTCAACGCCTCCGTTGATGTTATTTGTTGCTTCTTTAACTTCATCGAGTTTAGTGTCCATAACAGCTGCTGTATCGGAAACATTCTGCATACTTGCGGAGAGTTCCTCAAGGGCAGCGGATGTATTTGTGATATTATCACTGGCTAAATTGATCTGGTTTGTCATGGTTTCTGAGGACTCTGTAAGGGTTATGGTTCCGTCCTTTACGTCCTTTAGTATAACCTGCAGCGTCTCAACGAACAGGTTGAAACCATCCTTAATATGAACAAGCTCAGAGGATGTCTTTGTTGTAACTCTGGCAGTGAGGTCACCCTTATGATTTTTGATGTTGACGATGATGTCATTGATCTCGTCTGCAATCTGGTTAACCTTGCGGCCAATTGTGCGGTAATTCCAGTACAGGAAAGTAATAATGGCTACAATATAAACTACCATCATAATATTGATTATTGTGATAGCCTTCTTTGATCTGAGCTGAACTACTTCCTGTGTGTCTGCTGCAACTTTGGAAACCTGCTCATTGAGAATAACCAGCTGCTCCTTAATGGTAGCAAGCTGAGTTGATGCATCACCGTATACGACGCCGATGATAGTATCTGTATCTGCAACTGCTGCAGCATTTATGATGCTATCATAGCCGGCTCTGTATCCTGTGTAGTTTTCCTTCATTACTTTGACAGCATCTGATGCGATTTTGTTATCCGGGGCGATGGATTTAAAGGTGTCCTCAATTCCCTGGATAGCCTCATCCATATCTGTAAGGCACTGTTTCATCTCTGTAAGCTTACCATCAAGCTGTCCGATAGAAACGATGGTGTCATACATCGCAGCAAATGCGAATCCATCATTATCAAGAATACGCATATCTACTTCAAATACACGCATGTCATCCATAACACTTTCCACTGTCTTAGTGGTTTCAAGAGATGTATTTGTGATCTTGATCATCTCTGAAGTTATGATGGCAATTGAAAGAATGAAGAGTATAAGAAGTGCTAAATAAGAAATAGCACTCATTCCGGCAACGGTTTTAAAAAGCGGAATCTTCTTCATGCCACCTGTAAGTTCTTTGTTTTGATTGTTTTCATTATTAGCCATGATAATCTCCTTTTACTATAAAAAAGATACTGATTACATATTGATATTTTAGCGTAATTACGAGCCCAAATATTCGTGTTTATGATTATTTAAGGAAAGATTATTATCTAATTAATAAATTTGGTTATAAGTAAAATGAAAAATTAATTTAAACGGGTTTTGAGTTGTTGAAAAATATATTTGGAAGCTGTTTTGCTCAAAAGGGGAATTAAACAGAAGTTTTTTGCGGCATATTAAGTGTAAAAGCTCTTTTTGTATCCATATAATGAAAACATCAACATAAACCTATTCGTAAACCAGTAAACAGTGAGGTGAAGATGACGGTTCAGGAAAGAATCCGGATTTTAAAAGTAATTGAGCTTATTGATGAACAGCCCGTATTTGCAAAGGAGATTGGTTTATCTGCCAATTTCGGTTTTAATGATGATATTGCATACGGCTACATAATTTTAAAAAATCCGGAGAGTAATAATAGTAACAGAAGTAGAAAGGAGAAATTGGTTATGGAAATTACGTTGGAATCAGTAGAAAAGGTAATGGCTCAGACAGGAGTTGAGTACAAGATTGCAAAGGATGCACTTTTAAAGGCAGACGGCAATGTGGACGAAGCAATAAAACTGCTTCAGCCTGAGACTAGAGACATCGGCGAAGATGTAAAGGCACTTATTGATAAACTTAAGAAAAAGGTTGAAGAAGGTAATGTTGATAGAGTACAGATCCGCAAGGATGATGAAGTTGTACTCAGTGTTCCTTTGAATGTGGGCATTGTAGGTGGTATACTTGGATTTGCAGCAGCACCGTGGGCGCTTATTGCAGGATCTGTGGCAGCATTCGGTCTTGGATGTAAGCTTGAAGTTGTTAAAAAGGACGGATCCACAGACGAGGTTAAGTAATTTACGCTTGGTGCATGACTTTTAACTTTTGTTGGAGGATTGATAATGGTATTTGGTGTAGGTCTTATTTGGGGCATTGTAATGGGCGGCCTTTCAGGTTTTCTGGCTGGTAAGGTCATGAAGGAAAAGGGTGGAATCATTAAGAACATCCTTCTTGGTATCTTAGGTGGAATCGTTGGTGGATTCTTATTCCATTTGATCGGATTCCAGGCAACAACTATCTTTTCAAGCTTGATTGTTTCAGTAATTGGAGCATGCATATGCATCTGGCTTGGAAGAAAGTTTTTTAAATAAATCTGAACACATATTTTAAAATGCTCCGGGCAGATTCATTTCTGTCTGGGGCATTTTCTATGTCCTAAACTAATTGTGGATATGATTTAACAAACATTTTATTATTTGCGGAATGTAGGATTGCTATAATTAATGCATATTCATACTAACGATAAAGTGTTTATATTTGTTTGAATGTCGAAGTGAGACAGAGGAGGGTAGCATGGAGACTAACAAAGCAAGTTGTAACACGGGGTTGTTGTGGGTATTTTTGTTTCTGATCATTTTTATCAATGGATTTGAAGCAGGGGGATACCAGGCAAGCCTATATAGTATTGGTGAGACCTATGATCTGTCCATTATGAATATGGGGCTTTTTGCGTCGGTTGAGCTTTTTGCTACGATGCTGGCACCGTTAATCCTTGGAAGCTGGGCAGATAGGACCAATAAGATTAAATGCCTTCTGATACTGCTGGTGATCCAGACAGTGTTTTCAGCGGCTTTGTTTATAAGCAATCTGGAGATGGTGTTTGTTGTGGGAATCTTTTTCCTTGGACTTACTACCAGTGCCCTGCAGTTTATCGCTATCGCGGCTCTTGCTGAGGCTTATCCTGTAAGCGGCAAAAAGAAGATTGGCTTCATGACCTCAATGTATGCTCTTGGAGCCCTGATTTCTCCTTTGTTTGTGGACTTTTACCTGCGTATGGGAATAAGCTGGAGGACGCTTTTTGTGACTCTGGCAATAGGCTCTGTAATAGCGATCATCGGAACCTATGCAAACAGGGATACCTGCACTGAAAAGAGCGACAACGAGGGCGAAGAGGAAAGCGGAAATACCTTTATTGTTTTTGGCGTTTTGCTTCTTTGCGTAGTTATGTGCATATACGTGGGCTTCGAGAATGGTTTTGCGTTCTTTGTTGACACCATGTTTACTGATGTGTTTAAATCCACAAATGGAAAAATCGCTCTGTCAATTTTCTGGGCAGTAATGATTCCGTCAAGAATCCTTGTGGGATATTTTGCTAAGCACGCAAAGAGGATTCTTATAGCAGCTATCATTATGATCCCTGTTACGACGATTATTTCCATGATGACAAATGCAGGAATCGCTATGGCACTGATAGTTATCCTGGGCTTTGCCTGCGGAGCTATTTATCCAAGCGTTCTTACCACCATGCTTCAGTTTTCGGGAAATAGGAAAGCTACGGCTACAGCCATGATCACTGTTTCCACGGGAGTCGGAGGAGTTGTGTTTACTGCTCTTACGGGAATTTTGGCTGATGCCTTCGGAATAAGGAAAGCCATGTTTTTCCTGTCAGCATTCTTTATCCTGTCGCTTGCATCGGTGCTTTATATGAAGAAGAGATATAAGTAATTAGTTAATCAGGTTTTGGGGAAATGTTTTTACAAAAAGATTCTTCACGTTCATTTATTAAAAATATTACTGTTGCATCTGTTGGGTATCTTGGCCTGATGGTTATTATCCTGTCTGCGGTTTGGTGGAATACCGGGCGCACTCTGGAGGATAACGCAAAGGCCACCATCACTCAGTCACTTGCTGTGGGTCAGTATGAGATTGACGAGATCCTTAAGGCCAACGAGCAGGCCCTTGCTGTGGTTCTACAGGACAACGACAGCATAAGGGTTTTTGAGTATGGAACGGAAAACCAGAGGGCAGTGGCTTCTCAGAATATGATCCAGATCATTCAGAAGGCTGCTTCCACAAGTACAGATGTCAGCAGTATTTTTTTCTATGACTTGATCGGCGGTAATTTCATCGCCAAGTTTTCAGAGAATCTCCCTCATAGTGACGTAGTGCTTATTGAGGATGCCATCAGAAAAATAAATGATGAGACCAGTGGAAATATGCCTTCCGCCTGGTTCTATCAAAAGATTGGCGACAGGGATTATCTGCTAAGACTTTATAAAAACAGAAAGCGTATGCTTGGTGCGTTGGTGCAGATATCGGATTTTAATCCTCTGTTCGAGACAAATGAAGCGGTTGTCTACAGCCTCCTTACAAGTGACGGGCAGCTGATTGCCCAGTACGGCATCGATGAGAAGCCGGGAAAAGAGATATTTGAAGTAGAGGACATCGAGAGAGCAAGATGGTCCATCGGAAATGACTACTACTTTGTTGGCGCTGATTCTCCAAGGGGAGAGTTCAGCTTATTTGTGAGCCTTAGCCAGAGCAAGGTATACGGAAGCTTTCAGGTTATGCAGCTTATAATCCTGCTGCTTGTTATTGCGGCTATAGGCATGCTCCTTGGGCTTAGTTTTTACACAAGGAAGGTTGTTTACAGGCCTCTTTCAAAGCTTTTATCTGCCATGAAAAAGATTGAAAACGGCGACAGAACAGTGAGGCTTCCAAAGGATGCTCAGACCGTTGAGTTTAAGCAGATAAACACAAGCTTTAACCAGATGATGGACACAATAGTAAACCTGAGGATGAGGTCCTATGAGGAGAGAATTCAGTTCGATGAAGCTACCTTGAAATACGTGCAGCTTCAGATAAAGCCTCACTTTTTCCTGAATGCCCTGACAACTATCCACAGTATGTCCTATCAGGATAAGAACGAGGAAATAAGGGAGTATATCGAGCGCTTATCAAGGAATGTGCGATATCTCTTTAAGTCGGGACTTCACACAGTGCCCCTTTCTGAGGAGATTGAGCACGCAAGGGATTACATCGGAATGCAGGAGATTCTCTATCCGGGATGCGTTTTCGATTTTATTGATGTGGATAAAGAGCTTATGGATTATCCTATTCCGCAGCTTTTGATACATACAATCCTTGAGAATATCTACAAGCACGCTGTGTCTGTGGATAAGCTCACATCTATTTTGATCTCCGCAAAGCTTGATAAGTACGTGGATGAGGAGATGTGTCACATAGTTGTTGAGGACGACGGCGAGGGATTTCCTCAGGAGTTTTTGGATCAGGTAAAAGAGGGGAATATTAAGGTTAAGGAAAACGGTCACGGAGTAGGACTCTGGAATCTGAAAAAGACTTTGAGTCTGATGTATAGAAGAGATGACCTTATGGAATTTTCAAATAAAGAACCAAGCGGAACAAGGGTTGATATCTATGTTCCAAGGCGAGTTAAGAGGCAGAGCAGTGTATGGAAGCTATCGTAATTGATGATGACATATCCACGGTGGATGTTATTGTAAGTAACGTGGATTGGGGAAAATTAAATATAGATAAAGTTCATACCGCATATAACATAGCTGCTGCCGAAAAGATTTTTGCAGAAAACGACATAAGCCTTGCTGTATGTGATATTGAGATGCCTATGGGCTCAGGTCTTGATCTTATTAAGTGGGTTAGGGAGGAGAAGTACGACGCAGAGTTTATCTTCCTTACCAGCCATGAAAAATTTGATTACGCAAGGCAGGCTATCGAGTACAATGCGTCAGGCTACGTGGTTAAGCCCTTTAACGCTGACAGGATGGAGGCTGAGATTACAACAGCTCTGCAGCGCATAAATGAAAAGAAGGAAATCATCAAGGCTTCCCAATATGAGGAGTGGTACTCAGGAAACCTTGAGTATGTGGAGTCCTCTTTCTGGGATGATGTTTTGCAGCAAAGGATCGTGGCGGACAGAGAGATAATTAGAAGAGAGATCTCTCACAGAAGACTTGATATAGATCCCGATAAGCAGTACAGAATTTACCTTATAGCCAGCGGAAACCTTGAGGGAATCGAGGAGAGCCGGGGAAGAGAAGGAGCAGGGCTTTATGAGAAGGAAATGATAAGCTTTCTCGTTGAAAAAAGTGATGGAAGGCTTAAGCCCAGCCGTTTTGTGAATTACCATGTGAAAAATCAGGTGTACACGGCCCTTGTTTTTGACGGAGATGTTGAAATAAATGAGGATAGACAGAAGGCTCTTATCGAGAGCATTATTTCTGATGCAAAAGATACACTTGGAAACGAGATTACCATATATATCAGTAACCTATATAATATCGAAAAGCTATACGAGGCAAGGATTCATATTGAGGAACTGGATAAGAACAATGTTGCGTCCAAGGGAAAGCTTTTCCATGAAAATGATGAGATAGTCATGGCTTCCGATGAGGAGCATATGCTTGATCAGGATCAGATACGTCTTCTTCTTAATGAAAAGAAGAAAAAGGAGCTGCTTAATCTCTTAAAGTTCAGTATGGAGAGCCTTGCAGCACAGAAAAAGTTAAATGCTGCGGCACTTATAGAGATAAAGCAGGATCTTTTACAGGTAGTATATGTGTACCTTCACAGTAAAGAAATTCAGGCAACCAAGCTTTTTGCAAATGATGCTTTTGCATCACTTGAGAGCCAGGCTACGGATTCTCTTGTAAATATGATGAGATTTCAGGTACTTCTCATATCCCTGACTATTGATTATGTGGCGGAGGTAGAGCAGTCAGATTCTATAGTTCAGAGAGCAAAGAACTATGTCCATCAGCATTACAAGGAAGATATATCAAGGACCGAGATTGCTGAGAGCGTTTTCCTTACTCCCGAGTACATGGCCAAGATGTTTAAGAAGGAAACGGGAATAAGCCTTAAGCAGTACATCAGTGACTATAGGATTTCCAAGGCAAAGGAGCTTTTGGCTAATCCGGCAGTGAGGATAAGTGATGTGGCAACAGATGTTGGCTTTGATAACTTTTCCTATTTTTCAACCGTGTTTAAGAAGACTACAGGCTACACTCCTGTTGAATATCACACCATGATTACCGAACAGAAGTCATAAACCTTAAAATTGAAAATACATGTCTTATTTTTGAAAGAAACCGGTTTCGTCCCTTTGTATAATTAAAAATAACTTATGGTAAGCGCTTTATGCATGGCGCTTCTTGTACATTAGGGAGGTAATTATGGTCAAGAAAATTATCAGCACATTACTTGCAGGTACTATGGCTTTCTCATTAGTTGCTTGCGGCGGAGCTGCTTCTACAGAGCAGGGATCCGATGCAGGTCAGGAGAGCGCTGCAGGTGAGACTGCAAGTGCAGATGGAGACTACACACAGATTACATATGCATTCGTAACATTCAATACAGTTCCGGACGACACATCCGACGTCGAAGAGGCAATCAACCAGATCACAAGAGAGAAGATCGGTGTTGAAGTACATCTTATGCCTCTTTCAATCGCTGATTACACACAGCAGGTTAGCCTGGCTGTACAGAACGGCGAAATCGACATTTTCCACACATTAGGAGATCTTGGAAATGACATAGCAAGTGACATGTGCTATGACATCACAGACATGATCGACACAGATGCTCCTGAGACAAAGGCACTTTTCGAAGAGGAGTGGCTCAAGACAACAATGCAGGACGGCAGACTTTATGCTATTCCTACACTTAAGCCTTTCGCACTTCAGCCTATGCTCATCTACAGAAAGGACATCGCAGAGGAATTAAATCTTGATCTTAGCTCAGTTAAGTCAGCAGAGGATCTCACAGATATCTTTGCACAGGTTAAGGAAGCTCATCCTGAGATGACACCTCTTGCTCCTGTATCACAGGGCGACAGCGGACTTACAAGATGGATCCCTAACATCGACTGGCTTGGCGATTCATTTGCTTCACCCGGAGGATGCCTTCAGGGCGATGATTTCACAGTAACAAGTTATTATGATCTTCCTGATTTCGAGAAGTATGCAGGAATCGTAAGAGACTGGTACAACAACGACTACATCATGAAGGATGCAGCAACAACGACTTCTGCAGCAGCAGAACTCATGTCATCAGGAAGCTATTTCGCATACTCAGCTTCTTACAGCTATCCTCTTGAGGATACAGCAGCATCACTTTCAGCTCCTTCAGGTTATGAAGTAGGCGCTATCTCACTTGGAGATGCTTACCTTGATACTTCTTCAATGAACGCAGTAGCACAGGTTATCGCTTCAACATCTGAGAACCCTGATGCAGCACTTAAGTTCCTTAACCTTACATACACAGATCCTGATGTGATCAACACAATGCTCTACGGTATCGAAGGCAGAGATTATGTTAAGAACGATGACGGAACAGTAAGCTATCCTGAGGGACAGGATGCAGCAACAGTTGCTTATACAGCACAGCTTTCATGCGGTGTTCTTGGTAACTTCTTCATCCAGTGGCCTCTTGAGGGATCAGGTTCAGAAGAGTCTCTTAAGTGGGAAGACGAGCAGAACCACAACGCTCCTTCATCACCTGCTATGGGATTCACATTTGATGCATCAACTGTTCAGACTCAGTACACAGCAGTAAGCAATGTTATCAAGCAGTATCTGCCAGGTATCGCTTGCGGATCAGTTGATACAGAGTCAGCTCTTACAGAGTTCAGACAGGCTCTTAAGGATGCAGGTTATGACGATATTATTGCAGAGAAGCAGAAACAGCTCGATGCATGGAAAGCAGCTCAGTAATTAGTAAACAAATATATTATTCTGATGCAGGCCAATATGTTTATATTGGCCTGTGTCAATAAAAGACGGAAGGAATATAGATGTCTGAAAACAAGTCCAAAACAAAAAAAGTGAAAACAAAATATGCGAAGTCCGGTCCGCTTCTTTTGATAGCAGCTCCGGGAATTATATATCTTTTGATAAATAATTATTTTCCAATGTTTGGTATCTTCCTTGCATTCAAAAGCTTCAGCTATAAAAAAGGAATATGGAACAGCCCCTGGAATGGTTTTCAGAACTTTAAATTCCTGTTCCAGACAAAAGATGCAATTATCATGACAAGGAATACCATACTGTACAATCTGGCATTTATTGTCATCGGAACAGTATTTGCCATAACCATAGCGATTTTTTTAAACGCTCTGGGAGACAGTATCAGAACCAAGTTTTTCCAGTCAGCACTTCTTTTACCTAACCTTATGAGCTGGGTAATCATTGCTTACATGGTCTACGCATTCCTTAATTCAGACAGTGGTTTTATTAACAACACTATCATGAAGCTTCTTGGGAAAAATGACGTGGCCTGGTATATGGAAAAAGGTTACTGGCCATTTATCCTGACATTTGTTTACCTGTGGAAAAATGCAGGTTATATGTCAATCATTTACCTGGCAGCAATAGCAGGAATTGATAAGTCTGTTTACGAGGCAGCAAGCCTTGATGGAGCAACCAAGCTTCAGCAGATCTTCAGACTTACACTTCCTCTTCTTAAGCCAACAGTAATCATTATGACACTTATGGCTGTGGGAAGAATTTTCTTCTCAGATTTTGGTCTGTTCTATCAGGTACCTATGAATTCAGGTGCTCTGTATGCTACCACACAGACAATTGATACATATGTATACAGAGGTTTGATGGAACTTAACGACGTTGGAATGTCTGCGGCAGCAGGATTTTTCCAGTCGATTCTTGGATTTATTATCGTAGTCTCAGCTAACGCATTTGTTCGTAAGGTTGACAGTGACAACGCACTTTTCTAAAGGAGTAAAACATGGCTAAAACAAATGAAAGTGGAATTAAATTAAGTGCAAATCATGTTGCCTCAGATGCTAAGAGATTTAAGGTTATTTCAACCGTTATACTTGCGATACTGGCAGTGATTGCGCTTTTACCCATAGTACTTATTGTGATCGCATCCTTCACAGACGAGACCACACTTCTTCGTAACGGATACTCATTCCTGCCGGAGATGTGGTCAACTGATGCTTATGTTTATATGATGCAGCAGGGTGCAACTATTTTTAGGGCATACGGAATTTCAGTTCTGGTTACATTTATCGGAACAGTTATAAGTGTGCTTATTACAACAATGATCGCATACCCCATGAGCAGAAAGAATTTCAAATACAGAAATGCCCTTGCATTCTTTGTGTTCTTCACAATGCTCTTTAACGGTGGTGTAGTTCCTTCATACATGATGTGGACTCAGATCTTTAATATTAAAAATTCAATCTGGGCACTTATTTTGCCTAACTATCTTTGCGGTGCTTTCAATATTTTCCTGGTTAGAAACTATTACAGTAATGCTATCCCGGATGCACTTATTGAGTCAGCACAGATTGACGGAGCTACAGAGCTTACAATCTTTTTCAAGATCATATTCCCTCTGGCAGTTCCGACAGTTGCTACAATTTCACTTTTTACAGCACTTACCTATTGGAATGACTGGGTAAATGCTCTGTATTATATTCAGAAGCCTCAGTACTACGGAATACAGAATCTGCTCATAAGAATCATGAACAATATTCAGTATCTTAAGAGTGGTGCAGCCAGCGTAGCCGTAGGAACCGGTGCAATATCACTTCCAAGCAACGCCGTTAGAATGTCAATGGCAGTAATAGGAATACTGCCGATCGTAGTTATTTACCCTTTTGTGCAAAAGTATTTTGTTAAGGGCGTTGTTGTGGGTGCTGTAAAAGGCTGAGAGGGCTTGGTGAGGTTCTTTCGAACCTAGCCCGAACGTGTTCCGGCGAAGGCTCTGCCTGAGAGCGGAACTTCCTTTGAAGGCTCTGCCTGAGAGCGGAACTTTATTATGAGAATGGAGACTCGAATCATGAAAATCAGCGAAGTATTAGACAGAGTTGCCTCTTATCATCCGGACTTAGGTCCCGATTATGTAGGCGCTGACGGAATAAAGGTTGGAGACCCTGATAAGGAGTGCACAGGCATTGTGTCCGCTCTGGTCCCCACTGTAGATATTATTAGAAAAACAATTGAGATGGGGGCTAACCTCTTGTATGTACATGAGCCCACCAGCTACCTTACGCCGGATGAACCCGGCTGGAAGGCAGATTTTCCCTGCGAAGTATATGATGAAAAGATGAAGCTCTGCGCAGATCACGGAATTGTTATCTACAGAGATCACGATCATATGCATGCTCACAGACCTGACAGCATCTTTACAGGTGTTATCAAGTACATGGGCTGGGAGGACTATGTTGTAACAGAAGGAAAGGGTGTGCCCTTTGGCTACATCATCGAGTTTCCCGAGGCAAGAACTGTTAAGGAGATAAACGACGATTTCATTAAGAGAATCGGCATGAATGGTCTTCGCTACATCGGTAGAGCTGAGGATAAGCTTAAGAGAATTGCTATTGTTGGTCACATTTATCCTGAAGCCTTCATCCCTTCAACTGAGAAGGACGGCTTCTATACAGATTATTCAACAGAGATCATCCGTGCTATGCAGGATGAGCACATTGACGGCATCATTCCCGGAGAAATCATTGAGTGGAATCTTCTTGCATATATCAGAGACGGCATTTCCTTTGGTAAGAAGATGGCATGCTTTAACCTTGGTCACTACAACTGGGAAGAGCTTGGTGCTAAATATGCTAAGGAATGGCTTACTGATATAACTGAAGGAAAGGTGGATATTCACTATGTTCCCACAGGGGATGTATGGAATTTCCAGCTTGGAGGAAACTAATGAATACAGCATTATGTTTTAATGATGTACTTCCATATGAAGATAGACCGGAGGCTCTTGTGGAGCGAGATGGAAAGTATTTTGTCCGTCTTATGGAAAAAGGTGCTTCTTCAGTTCAGATGCTTTTTGCTGAAGTTCTCTATGATTTTACAGAGACAGAGGATGGCATCTGGGAGCTTGAGGTTCCTTTTGATACTGCTTTTAACTGCGTTCAGATAAAAGTGGACGGAAGAGATGTGATGACTCCTCTTTTGCCCATCACTTACGGATATAGCAGGCCCTACAACTATGTGGAGCTTCCTGCAAAGGATTCAGAGTTTTATGAGATCAAGGATGTGCCCCACGGTTCTGTAAGAAGAGAGTATTTCTTTTCAAAAGTAACCGGTGAGTGGGAGTCTTGCCTTGTGTATACTCCCGCGGAATACGATGAGAACCCTGATAAGATCTATCCTGTTTTATATCTTCAGCACGGACACGGCGAGAACGAGAACGGCTGGATGTATTCAGGAAGAGCGAATTTTATCATGGATAATCTGATCTCTGAAAAGAGGTCTGTTCCCTTCGTGATCGTCGCTAATAACGGAATGGTTCAGAAGGATCACGTGGTGGATTTTCTTCTCTTTGAGCCCATGCTTATGGAGGATGTTATCCCTTTTATCGAGAAGAAATATCATGCAGGAAGAAGTAAGAAAAAACGCGGGATCGCAGGCCTTTCCATGGGATCAATGCAGGCCTCCATGATTGCATTTAATCATTCTGAGATGTTCTCTGAAGTCGGTGTTTTCAGTGGATTTATAAGGGATTGGATAAGCGGCAGCGAGCTTGATATGTCTTGTCACGAGCCAAGTGATAACAGTCATCTTAAGATTTTTGATGACGCGGCAGCTTTTAATACATGTTTCAACACATTTTTCAGAGCCATAGGAGATCAGGATCCTTTCATGGAACATTTCCTTGGGGATGACAATATTTGCGCAGATCACGGCATACACTTCTTTAGAAAAGTGTATAATGGAACCCATGACTGGAACGTTTGGCGCATGTGTTTATACGACTTTGCGCAAATGATTTTCAAATAAAGATTTAGGGAGAAGGAAAAAGGTATGGCAACAGGCAGATTACGTTACTATTCAGTAGCACAGATGGGACAGGTGGACGTTTCTTATGTAATTCCCAAGGATGTTCCTCCGATGATGACAGAGGGTAATAAGAATTTTCAGAGACCTATGAAGACTCTTTATCTTCTTCACGGTTTTTCAGGAAATGACTGCGATTGGGAGTACAACGGCATCGCAGAGGATATCGCAGTTAACTACAATATGGCAGTTATCATGATATCCGGCGGAAACAATTTCTATCTTGATAGAAAGGCTACAGGATGCCAGTTTGGTACATTTGCAGGAAAAGAAGTAGTTGATTTCACAAGAGATTTATTCGGATTATCCACAAAGAGAGAGGATACTCTGATTGGTGGTCTCTCAATGGGCGGATTTGGTGCACTTCACACAGGTCTGGCATATCCTGAGACCTTTGGCGGAATCGTTGCTCTTTCATCAGCTCTTATCATTCATGAGATCAAGGATATGAAGGAAGACTTCGCAGATATGATGGCGAACTACGATTACTACAGAGAAGTATTCGGAGATCTCCACACTATTGAGGAATCAGACAATAATCCTGAGGTTCTCTACACAAAGCTTAAGGAGGCAGGTGCCAAGATCCCGCCTATCTACATGGCTATCGGAACTGAGGATTTCCTCTATCAGAACAATCAGATCACAAGAAAATTCTTCGAGGATAACAACGCTAACTTCAAGTATGAAGAAGGCCCCGGAATCCACGATTGGAAGTTCTGGAACGCATACATCACAAGAGGACTTGATTGGGTACTTGAGAATATCTGATATTTAGTCCGGAACTCTTGATACGGATTTTAATCCGTAGGCCCAGGCAACGCCTTTATTTATCTTGTTGTCAGGGTCATCTGTTAAAAAGAAGGTATAGAAATTTCTCATTTCATCAGGGTTGCTTGGAGTGGAAAGCTCTATAGCTTCACCCTGATGATTTTTTAATTCATCAAAGGTTTCCATGATATACGCATAGTATTCCTGATATCCCCTGTCATAGAGCTGCTTGTTTATTTTTGCAACGGTGTACTCTGTGGGCGGGTAGTTATTGGTTATGGCAAGGACCGCAAAAACAAGGGCAAAAACAGTAGCATAGACTACCTTATTTACCTTTAAGTCATTAAGCTTTGCTACTCCAAAGGAGCCTAAGATAAATGCCAGGTTACCAAATACCAGATCCACTGTGAAAATAGTGATAAACATGCATCTGTTTGGCAGCCACGCTGCGCTGTAGCCGTAGACAACAGGGAAAATGGTGATAAAGGGAATCGTGATTCCAAGAAGGCTTGTTATAACATAAGCCTTTTTATTTTGTATTGCTTTCCAGGAAATAAAGGCGCCGCACAGGATAAATGTAAACAGTATAAGGATGTAGTTTTTAGAGATAAAGAGCCATTTTGTGTAGGATATGGCAACATCAAGGGTGTAGCCTATGGCGTCTGTAAGTGTTGCCTTATCACTGGATTCTATGCCCTGACGGATGCGGTAGCCGGGAGCTATGGCATTTAAAAGCGTGCTTACAAAGGAAGCAATGAATATTATAAGGATGTTTTTGTTCAGGCGCTTTTCGGAAAGCTTTTCATAAAGGAGTACGAGAAGTGCCACGTAGCACATTGTTCCTCCGATAGGAAGGACGCCGCCTGCTGCAAGGAAGGCGAATATTACTGCCAAAATTGTAAGGAGTGTGCTGTGCTTTTTAGGATCAGTCTGCAGTGAAAAGATGATCACAAAGACCAGATTCATGAATGCCACAGGGAAGCTGTAGTTTGTGGCTCCTGTGTACCAGTAGAAGGTCTCTGCGAAGGCGTCATACTGGGTCATCACAAATACCACTGTAAACATCACAAGAAGAAGGATGCTTGTATCAACATCCTTTGAAAGCACCTTGAAAAAGCTTTTTACAAGTAAGAGCACCGTGAAAAAGAAGAACAGTGCGTTGATTATCATGATTATTCTAAGGCCCGCAAAGCCTGTGGAGCTTACAGGATTAAAAAGGGCAAGGAAAAAGAGGGAGTATGCCCCCTGATGATTTAAGTACATATAGGTGTTATATTCCCATGCACCTTTAAGCTGGGCAAGAAAGCCCTCATGCAGTGCTCCGGCATTTTTTGCGTGCCAGAAATCATCGGATACAAATACTGTATATGCGGATACTCTCGCAACTGTGCCTATCATCAGGATTATTCCGAGGATGAGTGCGAGGTTAAAGAGCTTTTTTATTATATTAAGACTTCCGGATTTCTTGAGATTCATGATCATTATCCCTGTTTTTTTCTTGAATTTAACATAGCTGTATTATAGCATTATTAAATGTATGTACAAAAGGGAACTTGAAGTGAAAGGGGTTGTATGAGAGCAGTAGTTACCAGAGTTAATTCAGCATCAGTTACTATTGACGGAGAGCTTAAAGCTAAGATAGATAAGGGATTTTTGGTGCTTCTTGGGGTTCATGTAAGTGACACTGAGGAGAAGGCAAAAAAGATTGCGGATAAAATCTGCGGCCTCAGGGTTTTTGAGGATGAGAATGGCAAGATGAATATTAATCCAAAGGACGCCGGGGCAGAGCTTTTGATTGTCAGTCAGTTTACTTTATATGCAGATTGCAGCTCAAGGAGACCCGGATTTACAGAAGCAGCCCGCCCGGAGCTGTCTAAGCCGCTTTATGAGCTTGTGGTCAAGGAATGCAGAGACCGCGGCTTTAACGTAGGAACCGGCGAATTTGGAGCAGATATGAAGGTTGAATCTGTAAACGACGGACCTGTGACAATTATATTAGAGGTGTGAAAATAATAAAGTTTTATTGCGAGTTTTCAAAATAACAGGAGCAATATCCATTTCGGAATATTGCTCCTGTTTTTAATCCTGATAAATAACTGTGGTTGTATGCAGATCATAAAGACCTGCAGCTGATCTGTTGACGAATTCTTCGCTGTCAACGGTTATGCCCATTCCGTACATGGATGAAGCTTTGTTAAAAGGCGGAACTGTTAAGATGCAATCAGATCCCGGTTCAGCAGTGCGGAAAGAAGACAAAACATATTCTCTGACAGTATAGGTTTCAACCATTGCACCGGTCTTGAAATCCTGTATTACGTTATAAGACATACCTTCTTTGAGTTCAGCTTTTAGTGGAGCATAACATGTAAGTGTAAGCACGACAGTGAGAATTGCAGCGCCAGCCGGGATGAATTTATATACCTTTCCGGTTTCAAGTTTTTCCCACACAAACTGTGCAAGAAACATCACAAAAAGCATATACATGAGTTTTGCCACAATATCATAAGCTGATCTGGTTCTTAAGTTCCCCCATACATCTGAATGATATCCGAAGCATACGGGGAACAAAGTAAAAAATCTGACGAGCCAGGTTCCGACAAATGCGATGAGAACCAGGTACCATTTTGATTTATATTCTGTTACCTGTATCTGTAGATATACACAGACTGCGAACAACAAAATAAGCGGTAATACAAAGGAAAAACTTGTAAAGAACAACTTATCTTCGGCAGAACATAATACAAACGTATCACGAAGAGCATCAAAGACTGTCATATGTCCTTTGGCCAGACCAATATTGGACCTCACGTAATTACCCGGTGCAACTACATTGATGATGGCACCGGTCAGAGCACTGATAAAGGGAAGAAGGGACTGCCATTTAAATCCTTTTCCTGCACCTATTCCATAAATGATCACTACTGCTAACATCCAGCCACAGTTGCTTGAAGCTATATTGAGCGCTCCGCCGCTAGCGAGAAATGCAAAAAGGCAGCTTACAATAAGCAGGCAAATAGCAGAGCCTCGACTTTTTAACTCGCCTCTTACATTTTTTATTAGCAGAGAACAGCTAAGGAATGACATAGATAGTTCTAATGTGAAATTTAGTGTGCCTGTATACCAAAAGAAAGTCTCCATACCGGGAAGCGTTCCCTTCATGGCAAATATCAAAAACATTGCCACAGATAAGAGTATTGCACCAGACATCTTATCTTTTGTCAGAGTCTTTAATAGTGTATAAAGGGAGAAAATAAATAATACACAGTTAATGATCATATATAAATGCAGCCCCGGAAGATCCCATCTGTAATATACGCGAAGTACATGTATAAGGAATGTGAATACAAAAGTTCCCTGCCAAGAGTTGTAATATTCGACTGTTCTATGAGCTGCACCGATCACTGAAGATCCATATCCGATGCTAAGATCCTTGGCACCACCTTCAAAGCTGAAGTCATCTTCACAAAGGTAGGTATAACCGCATGCGGATACTACCGGAATAGCAACAATACAAAGCCCTATTAGGAACAGAATGAGCAATGCTATTTTGGATTTTTTGGAATTTGTCATAAAATACCCCTACAAATTGATTAGTATAGATGTTGCAATATCTACTTTATCCATTATACATTAACACCTGGGTATAGATTATTGTTTTTTATCAGAAATTCGATATTCGTATATAGTCCGAAAGCGTTATAATTGAAAATATTTGGAGTTTACATAACGGGGGATGATTTTGAAGAGTTTTGTGAGAGACTACGGGGATGAACAAAGTAAAATAAGAAACAGCAGGGCAGGGAAGATTTTCCTTATATGCACCTGCGTTTTTGTGGTGGCAATTCTCTTTGTGGGAGGCCTTGCTTTTAGATTTTATCTGAAGAGTTTTGCAAAAAGTCAGGTGGTTCAGGATTATGACAAGTATTACGTTATGATCACTGACAACTATAAGTCTGACTTTTGGAACTCTGTCTATAGCGGAGCATTGGAGGCTGCCAAAGCAGAAAACGTATATGTGGATCTCCTTGGTGAGAGCTTTTCAGAGGATTATAGCTGCGAGCAGCTTATGAAGATTGCCATAGCTTCCAAGGTTGATGGAATAATCGTTTTTGCAAACGAGACAGATACCATGACAAAGCTCATAGACGAGGCGGTTTCCAAAGGGATTCCCGTGGTTACGCTCTATAGCGACAACACCAAGTCCAAGAGACTTAGCTTTGTGGGCGTCGGCAGCTATAACATCGGAAGAGAGTATGGCAGGCAGATTTTTAATCTGATAACGGAAAAAAGACGCGAGGATTTCATAGAATCTGAGACCATGGAAGCCAGAAAGAGCATGAAGGTTTCCGTTCTTGTTGATACTGATGCCAAGGACACAGGACAAAACATTCTTATCTCCGCTCTGCAGGAGACCTTGAGCCAGGAAAATGCCACAAATTCAGAATTTTCCATAAACATAGTACCGGTTAATAATAAAAATGCCTTTTCGGTTGAGGAATCAATCAGAGATATTTTCCTAAGGGAGAATATTCCGGATGTGATCATATGCTTAAATGAGCTAAACACAGAGTGTGCCTATCAGGCAGTTGTTGATTTCAACATGGTAGGGAAAGTCGGAATCCTTGGTTATTACGACTCAGAGTCTATAGTAAATGCTATAGACAGAAATGTGTTATATGCGACTATCTCTATTGATACGACACAGATGGGTGAATACTGTATTGAAGCTCTGACAGATTATTATGATACCGGAAATACCAGTGAATACTTCACAGCGGACGTAACCCTTATTAACAAGGCTAACGTTTCGGAGTATCTGAAAAAGGAGGAAGACGATGAATAGATTTATGGGCCTTCCTCTAAAGCGCAAGATCAGTATTGTATATATGGGTGCAAATGTATTGATCTTTATAGTGAGCTTTTTTCTGATACTTGGAATAAACAGCATGGCTCAGTCCATGGAGCTGGTTTATCAGGATAACAGGCAGCTAAATCACTTAAGTGAAGCTCTTACTGACGTGCAGGATTCAATGACACTGTATCTTAGCTCCAAGACCACGGATTCCTTGGAAAATTATTATAAAAATGCTCAGAACCTTCAGGATATATCTGATGAGCTGGTGGGAAGGGTTTCTGATAATTCCTTTGACAGAATGAGACGGAATATCAGAAATATGACTAATGATTATCTTGGGGTGGTGTCCCAGACAGTTGAAGCAAAGCGCGGAAGAAACGTAGAAAAGTACAGGAACCACTACGAGACAGCAACAGAGCTCTACGAGTATATTGTCTCGTATATAAACAGCTTGAACCTTGATCAGTTTGCCAATAACTCTGAGTACTATACTCAGCTGGCAAGGGCCTTTAGAGCCTTCGAGACAGTGGGCGTAATTGTTATGACTCTTGTTATGGTGGGCAATATAATCATTATCACAAGCATCGTGGGAATGCTGGTAAGACCTATTAACATGCTGGCAGATTCTGCAAACGAAGTTGCAAAAGGGAACTTTGATGTGGAACTTCCGAATTTAAGTTATAGGGATGAAGTCGGCGTGGTTATCGGAGCCTTCAACCAGATGATCATAAGTATCAAGGAGTATATTGTAAGGCTCAGGGAGAGTATGGAGAAAGAGCGTGATATGCAGGAGAAGGAGCTTATGATGGAAGCCCATCTTAAGGATGCCCAGCTTAAATACCTGCAGGCTCAGATAAATCCACACTTTTTGTTTAATACATTAAATGCGGGTGCACAGCTTGCCATGATGGAGGGAGCTGACAGAACATATAAATATGTTCAGACTGTAGCAGACTTTTTCAGATATAATGTTAAAAAGCAGGAGACAAACGTAACCATAGGGGAAGAGGTTACGCTTGTTGATAACTATATTCAGATACTAAACGTCCGCTTTTCGGGGGATATCAAGTATGAAAAGCAGATAGATGAGAGACTAATGGCAGTAGAGATGCCCAGCATGATCCTGCAGCCTATCGTGGAAAATGCTGTAAACCACGGCATAAGGGAAATGGGAGATAAGGGAAAGATAACCCTTAGCGTGTACAGGCAGGATGACAGAGTCCGCATCAGTATTAAGGATAACGGAAAGGGTGTAAGTCCTGAAGATATAGAGAAGATATTGAATGGAAACTGGAACCGAAAGGAAAACCAGTACGACAATAACGGAATCGGAATGGATAACGTTATAAAGAGGTTAAAGCTCTTTGCAGGAGAAGAGGATGTGATGGATATACTTAGCGAAGGACCTGACTTGGGGTGTGAGGTCATCGTATATCTGCCACTTAGCAAAAACATGGGGTGATGCAAAATGTATAGGATAATGCTAGCAGATGATGAGGGAATCGTAATTGATTCCCTGAAGTTCATCATCAAAAAAGAATTTGGGGATAAATGTCAGGTGGAATTTGCCAAGACAGGAAGGAGTGTAATAGAGCTTGCTGAGCAGTTCCGCCCAGACATAGCCATCATGGATATTCATATGCCGGGAATAAACGGAATCGATGCCATGAAGGAGATCAAGCAGTTTTCGGCAAATACTATTTTCATAGTAATGTCCGCCTACGATAAGTTCGATTATGCAAAAGAGGCAATAAAGCTTGGTGTTTTGGAGTATATCAATAAGCCCATGGACCGAATTAAGATTGTTGAAGTATTAAATCGTGCCATGGCTCAGATCGACTCTGACAGGGAAAAGAGAAGCAATGAACTATTGATAAAGGAAAAGCTTGAGACAGTTGAGCCTATCATCGAAAACGGTCTTATCTATGACATTCTTTTTCAGGAACACTTCGAAGAGGATATCGAGAGCTACAAGACGATCCTTGGAATTGAGGAAAACTACGGATACATGCTGGCAATTGTAAGTGGTGACTCCCAGGAGGGAAACCATATGACCAATGCCATCGGAAGTAGTGTGAAGATATCCGGAAAATATCAGGAGATACGAGAAGGGGTTAAGGAATTTTTCAATTGCAAAATAGGAAATGTAATGGCAAATAAAATTGCTGTTCTCATTCCCTGCACCCAGTCAAAGCTTGATTACAACGAGAGAAGTGCCCTCATTGAGAGGGCAAGGGATCTTGTGCGCTACCTTGGAAAGAAGACAGATATCAATTTTCGAATCGGAATAGGCGGAGTAAAGCCCATAAGACAGCTTGGGGACTCCTATAGAGATGCTTTAAATGCCCTTATAGCCACAACAGGTTCCATAGCACATGTGGACGATCTGGTTATTAACTGCGACTATGAGGAGGATTATCCAATAGATCTGGAGAAGCCTTTGTTTGACGCTGTAACAAAAGGAGATGTCAATGAAGCAGTAATAATAGCTAATAAATATGCGGATTGGATGTGCAACAGAGCAGGGGATGGAGATATTATGTCCATGCGTCTTAAGGTTTTGGAATTTTCCCTTTATGCTGAGCACATAATGTATCTAAACGGCGGTCAGACTTATAGGTATTCTGCACGAAACAATTATCTGCCTGAGATCATGTCCTTTGATACTACCGATCAGCTTAGAGACTGGTTTATCGGAAAAATAACAGCAGCCTGCCACGACGTTGCAAATAAGCGTGAAGAGAAGTCCACAGATATAATCAAGACTTCCAAGCGATATATAGAGGAGAATTTTGCTAAGGATATTTCTCTTGATGATGTATCAAGGGTTGTAAATATTTCTCCCTATTATTTTAGCAAGATTTTCAAGGAGGAGAGCGGACTTAACTTTATCGAGTATCTGACAAATATAAGGATAGATAAGGCAAAGGAGCTGCTTTTGAACTCTGACTATTCCATGAAGGAAATCTGCTCCATGTGCGGTTACACGGATCCAAACTACTTTAGCCGCAGTTTTAAAAAGAATGTGGGAGTTACTCCTACAGAGTATAAGGAGAGTAGATGATATGAAAAGAGTACTTTCGATAATTCTTATGATTTCTCTACTCACCGTAACGAGCGCCTGCGGAACCAAGCAGCAGACAGCTCATAAATCCGGGAAAGCAGAGGATAAAAAGATCCAGATAGGAATGTGTTTTGATTCCTTTGTAATTGAAAGATGGCAGAGGGACAGAGATGTATTTGTATCCATGGCAAAGGAGCTCGGAGCAGACGTCAACATCCAAAATGCCAACGGAGATGTGGAGGAGCAGAAAAAACAGATAGAATACTTCATAAAGAAAGGGATGGATGCCATAGTCATAGTCTGCATCGACTCCGAGTCCCTTAAGGATTCCGTGAAAAAAGCTCAGGATGCAGGAATTAAGATAATCGCCTATGACAGACTTATACAGGATGCCAGTGTTGACCTGTACATATCTTTTGATAATGAAAAAGTCGGATCCATGATGGGTGATGCCATGGTTAAAGCCGGCCTTGTAAATGGAAAGGTGATCATGATATGCGGATCACCTTCCGATTCCAACGTTGCCATGGTTGAGAAGGGCTTTGAAGATGTAATGAGTGAAAACGGTAATACGATCATCGATAAAGTCTACGCTGACGGCTGGAAGGCTGAGCTTGCTTCGGATTACATCTATAACAACCTTGATATCGTCACAGAAGCTGACGCCATAATGTGCGGAAATGATGATCTTGCCAGTCGCGCAGTCCATGCCCTCGCGGAAAAGCGAATGGCAGGAAAAAAGCTTGTTACAGGTCAGGATGCTGATCTTGAGGCCTGCCAGAGAATCGTCGAAGGAACTCAGCTGATGACGGTATATAAACCTATTGAAAAACTTGCCCAGAAGGCTGCAGAGTGCGCAGTAAGAATGTGTAAGGGCGAGGAGATAGAGCCCGGTACCAACGAGTTATCCACAATAAACGACGGAACCTATGATGTGCCGTATCTTAGCATAGAACCTGTGAGTGTCACTGAGAAGAACATGGATGAAGTGATAATAAAGAGCGGATTTCACTTAAAAGAGGACGTATATCTCAATGTTCCCGGAAAAATGCCGGATTGATGGCATAGCACATTTTTAATAGCAAATAGTTGTGATAGCAAAAAAATGCTAGCACAACTATTTTTTTACGTTTTATAGGATAAAAATTTGAAGAAGTTCGTAAATTATTCCTAATACTTTTATGATAAATTTTTAAACGTAGAGAACGGAAAAACATTTCCGAAAAATATTTTTTTTCATTTAGGGAGGGAAAAAGAATGAAAAGAAAGCTTTTAGGTACATTTCTTTCAGTGGCTATGATGGCTTCTATGCTTACAGGCTGCGCAGGATCAAGCTCAGCTCCGGCTGCTACAGAGACTGAGACATCTACAGAGGCAGCTTCAGAGGAAGCAGCTCCTGCAGAAGAGGCTACAGAGGCAGCTTCAGAAGAGGCTACAGAGGCAGCTTCAGAAGAGGCTCCTGCTGAGGAAGCTACAGAGGAAGCAGCTGAGACAACAGAATCAGCTGGCGGAAAAGTTGGTGTTGCAATGCCTACTAAGGATCTTCAGAGATGGAACCAGGATGGTGCCAACATGGAAGAGCAGCTTAAGGCAGCAGGCTACGAAGTTGATCTTCAGTATGCTTCAAACGACATCGCTACTCAGGTTTCTCAGATTGAGAACATGATCAGCTCAGGCGCACAGGTTCTTGTTATCGCATCTATCGATGGTGATTCACTTGGAACAGTTCTTGAGCAGGCTAAGGAAGCAGAAATTCCTGTAATCGCATATGACCGTCTTATCATGAACTCTGATGCGGTTTCATATTATGCAACATTCGATAACTACATGGTTGGTACAAAGCAGGGTGAGTACATCGAGAAGGAACTTGATCTCAAGAATGCTGAGGGACCTTTCAATATCGAGATCTTCACAGGTGATCCCGGTGATAACAACGCAAGATTCTTCTACGGCGGTGCTATGGATGTTCTTAAACCTTACATCGACGAGGGCAAGCTTGTAGTTAAGTCAGGACAGGTTGAGTTCGATGAAGTTGCTACAGCAAACTGGGCAACAGAGACAGCACAGTCAAGAATGGATGCAATCATTTCTGCAAACTATGCTGATGGAACAAAACTTGATGCAGTTCTTTGCTCAAATGACTCAACAGCACTTGGTGCTACAAACTCTCTTGAAGCTAACTACACAGGTGATTGGCCGATCATCACAGGTCAGGACTGTGACGTTGCAAACGTTAAGAACATGATCGCTGGCAAGCAGTCAATGTCTATCTTCAAGGATACTCGTGATCTTGCAGCTAAGACAGTTGAGATGGTTGACGCTATCATGAAGGGCACAGAGGCTCCTGTAAACAACACAGAGACTTATGACAATGGTACAGGCGTTATTCCTTCATACCTTTGCGAGCCCGTATTCGCAGATGTTAATAACTACAAAGAGCTCCTTATCGACTCCGGTTATTACACAGAGGATGATCTTAAATAAGATTATCTAAAACAAAATAATAATGAGGCGGGTCCTTTGAGGACCCGCTTTAAGTATGTAAATTGGGACAAGAAAATACTTTGAAAGAAGGAGGGGTAATCTTGGCTAAGATATTACTTGAAATGAAAAATATCACCAAAACCTTCCCCGGTGTAAAAGCTCTGGATAACGTAAATCTTCAGGTGGAAGAGGGCGAGATTCATGCGCTTGTTGGTGAAAATGGCGCAGGTAAGTCCACGTTGATGAACGTACTTAGCGGAATTTATCCATATGGGACCTATGAGGGTGATATTAAATATGACTCAGAGGTATGCAAATTTAATGACATCAAGGACAGTGAAGCTAAGGGTATAGTTATTATCCACCAGGAGCTTGCACTTATTCCTTACATGACAATTGCTGAAAATATGTTCCTCGGAAATGAGAGAGGAAGCAAATTTAAGATTAACTGGAGCGAGACCAGTGATCTTGCTCGTAAGTATCTGGATATTGTCGGACTTAAGGACAGTACTCAGACATTGATTAAGGATATTGGTGTTGGTAAGCAGCAGCTTGTGGAAATCGCAAAGGCTCTTTCAAAGAATGCAAAGCTTCTTATTTTGGATGAGCCTACGTCTTCCCTTAATGAGACGGACTCCAAAGCTTTGCTTGATCTTTTGCTTAAGCTCAAGGCTGAGCAGAATCTTACTTCCATTATCATATCTCATAAGCTTAACGAGATATCTTATGTTGCTGATAAGATCACAGTCATCCGAGATGGTTCAACCATCGAGACTCTGACCAAGGGAGTGGATGATATTTCAGAAGCAAGAATTATAAAGGGAATGGTAGGACGTGAGTTGTCTGACCGCTTCCCTAAGCGAGAGCATAATATCGGCGAAGTTATGATGGAGGTAAAGAACTGGAATGTTTACCATCCTTTATATAACGAGAGAAAGATAGTAAATGATGTAAATATCCATGTTAAGAAGGGTGAAGTACTGGGTATTTCAGGACTTATGGGAGCCGGCAGAACCGAGCTTGCCATGAGTATCTTCGGAAAAAGCTACGGTGAAAACATCTCCGGACAGCTTTTTATAAATGGTGAAGAAGTACATCTCAAAAACGTGCAGGACGCAATCAAACACGGAATTGCATATGTTACTGAGGATAGAAAGGGCAATGGACTGATCCTTTCAAATCCTATTAAGATCAATACTACACTTGCAAACCTTGATGCGGTAGTTAACAGACACATAACTATCGACAAGGATAAGGAGTACAAGGTTGCTGTCGATTACAAGGAAAAGTTAAAGACAAAGACACCTACAGTTGAGCAGAATGTTGGAAACCTGAGTGGTGGTAATCAGCAGAAGGTGCTTCTGGCAAAATGGATGTTTGCAGATCCTGACATTCTGATCCTTGATGAACCTACAAGAGGTATCGATGTAGGTGCTAAATACGAGATATATTGCATTATCAACCAGCTCGTTGCAGAAGGCAAATCGGTTATCATGATTTCTTCCGAGCTTCCGGAAATTCTGGGCATGTGCGACAGAATATATGTAATGAACGAGGGCAGGATAGTTGGAGAGCTTGACGGACAGGAAGCTACTCAGGAAAAGATAATGACTTATATATTACAGTCATCCGGAAATAAGGAGGTTAAAAATGGATAAAAATCATGTTTTGGGATTTTTAAAGAAAAATACAATGATAATCGTTCTTATCATTGTTTTAGCATTTTTTGCATGGAGAACAGGAGGAGCTATTCTCCTTCCTATGAACGTAAGTAACCTTATATCACAGAATGCATATGTGTTCATTCTTGCAACCGGTATGTTGCTGTGTATTTTGACAGGTGGTAACATCGATCTGTCAGTTGGTTCAGTTGTTTGCTTCGTTGGTGCAGTAGGAGCAAGACTTATGGTAGACGGTGGTTACCCCGTATGGGCAGCTATCCTTATCATGATCATCATCGGTACAGCAATCGGAGCTTTCCAGGGATTCTGGATCGCATTCGTAAGAATTCCTCCTTTCATTGTTACACTGGCAGGAATGCTTGCATTCAGAGGACTTTCAAACGTTGTTTTGAACGGTCTTACAGTATCAATCAAGGATAAGACAAGTTTTGTAAACTTATTCGGTGGTGGTGCTGACTGCTACATTCATGACATATTCGGAAACGGTGCACTTAACCTTACCTGCCTTGTTGGCGGTATCGTTGCAGCAGCAGTGTTCATCTTTGTAGAGATGTCAGGAAGAATCAAGAGAACAAAAAAGAATTACGAAGTTGAGAATTTCGCAGGCTTCCTTGCAAAGGTTATAGCTATTACTTTAGTAATCCTTGTATTTGCTTATAAGCTTGCTCAGCACAAGGGTATTCCTTCAGTTCTCATCTGGGTATTGGCTGTAGTTATCATCTATGGTTACATCACCAGCAATACAACAGTTGGTCGTCATTTCTATGCAGTAGGTGGAAATGAAAAGGCTACAAAGCTTTCAGGTATCAATACAAATAAGGTTTATTTTCTTGCTTATACAAACATGGGATTCCTTGCAGCACTTGCAGGAATGGTAACAATCGCAAGACTTACATCCGCTCAGCCCACATATGGACAGAACTACGAGATGGATGCTATCGGTTCCTGCTTCATCGGTGGAGCATCTGCTTACGGCGGAATCGGTACAGTTCCCGGAGTTATCGTTGGTGCGGTCCTTATGGGTGTTATCAACCTTGGTATGTCACTTATGGGTGTTGATGCCAACATGCAGAAGGTGGTTAAGGGTGTTGTCCTTCTCGCAGCTGTTATCTTCGATGTAGTATCAAAGCGTGGCGGTAAGCTTATCGCAAAGAACTAATATAAAAAAGTCAAACTTAAAGCATGTTTTCTCTGGTCGGCGTATCTAAAATTCTTTTAGATGCGCCGATTTTTCGTTTCGAATCACTTATCGAGGTTTTTCCGTATATAATCTTACAAAATATCAAAAAACTGGAGCGAAATTAATCTAATTCTAAAAATTGATTAAATTTGTCATCTATGCAATAACGCGTCGAAGTGATAAAGTGTCCTTTAAGAATTTCAGCAAGGAGCAGAAAATAAGGGTATGATGACGATGTTAATGTCTTCAGATGAGTATCTGAGAGAACTTCTTCGCCGATATCAGGCAAATTTCGATATCCATGAGAATTACACAGTTGGAAATGTGACATATCCGGCCTACGCCTGGTTTCATTCCTTTAGTGAAAAGTATGTTCTTAGAAAGGAAGCACAGCTCTGGGCTATAAAGGCATACGAGCATGTTCTTTTCATAAAGGAGAAGGAACTTTCGACGGAGCTCCTTGAGGAATACAGGAGGAGAATCACTGAAGAGATTGAACCGGAGCTTGTGAGAAATGGTGGTAAGTATCCGGAGAAGGATCACATGTGCACATATATCACTTTTGTGGTTCTTACAGATAAGGCTCCTTCAGAGGATGTACAAAGAGCTATCAAAAAGTTCAGCTTTGATAAGGGTTATATGTTCAATTTCAGAGGCCACAGCGAAGCTCATTTTATCTGCGCTGACATGGAAAGTGGAAGCATCTACACCAACAAAGGCGGAAAGAGCCAAAGAGATATGATGCTGGATGTTTTTAGGAAGGCAAACAAAGGGGATGCAGCGAGCGAGCCATACGCTTGTTGACATAAAAGAAAAGTAATTTTAGGAGGAGAGTTATGAATGCAGTAGTTTTATTACTTGTAAGTGCGGCTATCTTACTTGCCGGTTACGTATTATACGGAGGATGGCTTGCAAAACAGTGGGGAATTGATCCTAAGAGAAAGACCCCTGCACATGAGCTTGAGGATGGAATGGACTATGTTCCTGCAAAGACTCCTGTCTTAATGGGACATCATTTTTCTTCAATCGCGGGTGCAGGTCCCATTAACGGACCTATTCAGGCAGCAGTTTTCGGTTGGGTTCCGGTTCTTTTATGGGTACTTATCGGCGGAATCTTCTTTGGAGGAGTTCATGATTTCGGCGCTCTGTTCGCATCTCTTAGACATAAGGGTCAGTCAATCGGTGAGATCATCGATGATTCAATGGGAAGAGCAGCTAAAAAGCTTTTCCTTACATTTGGATATCTGACACTGCTTCTTGTAGTTGCAGCTTTCAGTTCAATCGTTGCCAGTACCTTTGGAACAACAACAGCAGCAGGAGCAGCTGTAGAAGGCGCAGCACTTGCAGCAAATGAGTCAACAGCAATGATCTCACTTTTGTTCATCGGTCTTGCTATGGTATTTGGATTTTTCGTATACCGCAAAAATGTATCAATCGTTGCAGCATCAGTTGCAGGAGTTCTTGGCATCGTTGCTATCGTAGCACTTGGCCTTAACTGGCATCCTATTTCATTTACATACAATGCATGGATGTGGATCATCGGAGCATACATTCTTGTAGCTTCCGTAACACCTGTGTGGATCCTTCTTCAGCCCAGAGATTACCTTAGCTCATTCCTTCTTTACTTCATGATCGGAGCAGGTGTTGTGGCTGTAATCGGCGCTGTTCTTACAGGAAACGGCGCATTTGATATCCCTGCAATGGGTGATGCAACTCTAAAGGGTACAGGAGTATTTACAACAGGTACTGCTTTCCCTGCACTTTTCGTAACAATTGCATGTGGCGCTATCTCAGGTTTCCACTCACTTGTTTCATCAGGAACATCATCTAAGCAGCTTGATAACGAGAAAAATGCAAAGCCTGTAGCTTACGGTTCAATGCTTATTGAGTGCTTTGTAGCAGTTATCTCAATCTGTGCTATCGGCTTCGTTTGGAAGGCAGCAGCAGAAGGTAATTACTCAAGTCCTACTCAGGTATTTGCAGGCGGTCTCTCAGCAATGGTTGGAACTTTTGCTCCGGGAGCTGCTAACGTTATGTATCAGATGCTCATCCTTGCTGTTTCAGTATTCTGCCTTACATCACTTGATACAGCTACACGTCTTGCAAGATACATGTTCCAGGAGTTCTTCGTAGAGCAGGGACAGACAGCAAAGGATGTAACCGGATACAAGAAGATTTTTGCTAATCCTTACGTGGCTACTGCTATCACAGTTGTACTTGGGGTAAGCCTTGGTATGACAGGATATACCAAGATCTGGCCTCTCTTTGGTGCAGCAAACCAGCTCCTTGCAGCTATCGGACTTCTTGCAGTTTGCACATGGCTTGGCGAAGTTGGAAAGAACAACAAGATGTTCTTCGTCCCTATGGTATTTATGCTTGCAGTTACTATCTGCTCACTTGTTCAGACTATCCAGGCAAAGGTTACAGCATACGCAGCAGGCGCAGCTGATGGATGGGCAATTGTTCAGGCAGTAATCGCTGTATTCCTTGTAGCTTTGTCACTTGTTCTTGCAGGAATCGCAGCTAAGACTCTTGTAAAGCAGCATACAGCCAAGAAGGAAAAGGAAGAAAAGGCTGCATAATTTATAATTTTTTATAATTTTTTAATGCAGAATCAAAGTTATTTCAGAAATAATGCGTATGCACAATGATATAATAAGCTTAGGGGGCATGGTGGCCCCCTTTGTTTTTATATGGATATAAAAACAAGATTTATTACAAGGATGTGCATATGAAAAAGAAAAAGTTTGATCCAAAGAAAATTCTGGAAGCATTTTTATATGGGATTCTGGGTATGATAATGGCGGTATGTGCCGTTATCGCAGCTTGTGCTTTTAACCCGGATCTGTCGAAATCTGTATCTTTTTTGTTCGAAGAAGGAGTCCAACCTGAAATTGTACAAAGACAGGCACCGCCCGCTGAGGAAGTGGCAGATTCTGAGGATTCTGCGCCCTCAGAAGATGGTGAGGTGGCTGATGCAGCTGAAGGAGAAGCTGCAGAGACTGTAGTGGAGGGTGAAGAAGCTGAGACTCCGGAGGGAGAGGATGCCGCAGCCAAAGAGTCTGTTCAGGCAGGAGCAGAGACCGACGAAAACACTGTGGAGGATACCCAGAACGCATCGAAGCCTTCCAATGTGACTAAGAGCGAGGGTTCAATAGTCGTAACAAAGAGCGACAGCAATTCACCTGCTCCTGTTCAGCAGGATGAGAGCACAGAGAGCTCCTATAAGCCCACAGTTCCTTCCGGAAAGAGTAAGTATGTTGAGCTTGAGCCTGAGATAATCAACATTGAGGATGAGGTTAAGGCTAATCAGATAAACAACACCACAAGTGTTGGAGATACAGGTGATGGTCTAACCTTTGATGCTGATTATTATCCCTATTATCAGATGCTTAATGATACAGACAGGGCGCTTTACAGACAGATATATGCAAATACAAAGTCATTAAACAGCGCATTTAAGCCTGTGCAGCAGGTTCCTATGAATGAGCTTCAGACAGTTCTTTTAAGCGTTATATTTGACCACCCTGAGCTGTTCTGGCTTGATACGACTTTTTATCAGGAATATGACTACAACGGCGTGGCTATTAAGCTGCAGCTTAGCTACTATCAGAGTCTTGGAGACCTTGGAGCGGCAAGGCAGGAGTTTGAGGCAGCAGCCAATAATATAGCAGGACAGGCAGCGGGCCTTGCAAGTGATGTTGAAAAGGAGATATTCGTACATGACCTCCTTGCAGCAAAGGTGAACTATAAGTATGGTCCTCTTGATCAGAGTGCCTACAGTGCCATAGTTGGAGATAATACTGTATGCGCAGGTTATTCCAAGGCTTTTCAGTATATTATGCAAAAGCTTGGTATTCCCACATATTTCGTTGCTGGCTACGCAGGAGAGATGCATGCATGGAACATGGTGAAGCTTGGAAACAACTTCTATAACGTGGATGTAACCTGGGATGATCAGGATCCGACTGTGTATGATTTCTTTAACCTGTCCGATGCAAATAATTACATGCATACGAGAATGTACAATTCAGTATACCTTCCGGAGTGTTCGGAAAATGGAAACGGAATATTTTAAAATACTACTGTTAATTCATATGGATTTAGGATAGAATTTGATTTACGAGACATACTATAAATGACATCACGGACTATACAAAAAATAAATGGATAGGAAGTCATCTATATGAAAATAGCACTTATATCTTGCGCGTCCCAAAAACAGGAGCATCCTTGCTGCGCTAAAGAGATGTACATGCCCAGCCGAATGTTCTCCATGACTTATCAGTATGCTAAGAATAATCTGAAGGTGGACAAGATCTTTATTTTGTCAGCTAAGTATGGGCTTTTAAATGAGGAAGATATTATTGAACCCTACGTGGCTTTTTTAAACGATCTGCCTATCGAAGAGAGAAGAGTGTGGTCTAATCATGTTGTGGAAGAGCTTAAAAAGCGTTGTGACATAGACAACGATGAGTTCTATGTTCTTGCAGGCAATGCATATCATGAGTATGTAAGCCCTGAGCTTGCCCACTGTATTTTCCCTATGGAGCATAAAAGATATAATGACAGGCTTATTTTCCTGGAAAAAGCTCTTAAGGAAAATGTCGGAGATAGGAATAGAAGCAGTCAGATTGAGGGTCACTTTATTCCTGAGGAAGTTCTTGAGCACGTAAGAGAAAAGCTTGATAAGTGCAGATACATCGGAGTCCACAGTGTAACGCTTGATTCTGGGGAGATACACAAGGAACTTCGTCTTAAGGACGAAAAAGACATGGTCTGCAATGCCATGAAAGAGGCCATGGGAAGTAATGACAAAATAATATCGCAGAACCCTGAAGGCCCTGCGATTGTAATTGAATATAACGTGAAGAGAATGGATCTTTGATCAGTTCCCTTGCTCTTTACGATTGTCGGCTCTGGTCCTGAACTCTTTCGGGGTGGAGCCGGTTTTCTTTTTAAAGATAGCATTGAAATAGCTCTGAGAACTGAAGTTCAACATGTTGCTGATTTCAAGATATGTAAGGTCTGATGACAGAAGCAGGTTCTTAGCTTCGTTTATTCTTATATCCTGAATGAAATCCGTGATGGAAGTTCCCGTTTCTTTATTGAATAAAGCTGAAAGATACTTTGGTGAAATATGAAGCTCCGTTGCCAGATCATCAAGGAGTATCTTATCAGGCATTTTCTCAACTATGCGCTGTATGCACTTATTGGTCGTAGGTGAATAATCCTTGCTGGTGTAGACGTTGATGTCTCTCGTGGAGCGGGCAAGGGATATCGCTACTTCCTTCAGGAGTTCTAATATTTTCTCGAAGCTTCTTGTATTCTTTAGTTTTTCTATGCTGCTGTGATACATCATAAAGCATGACTTTTTGCCGTGACCGTTTTCTACTGAAGCCTGAGCTGCAATGGTCAGAAGCTCAACAGTTTTAAACTGGCAATCCTGTAGATTTGCCTTGTTTGGATAAAGGATATCTATGTTCCTTTCATTATTAAAATATGCGTACAACTGATAGGTGTTTCCGTTTTGGATATAGAACCTGTAAAGCTCTTTAAGTCTTAAGATTTCTTTATAGTAGGTAATATCGATGTCTGATGTATCAAGATCTGTTCCGATGCCTGAAAGAAGGACAATGTCTGAATTCTGCTTCTCCTCATCCTCTTTCTTTTTCTGTTCTTTTTCGATTTCCTCTGTGAAATCAGGTGTCGGAAGTTCAAAGATATCAGTTAATATGCTTGTTACTTCAAGGAAAAAGTCCTCTTTTCTAAGGACAGACAGGGAGTGAAAAAGGACCTGCTTCTGCTCAGAGAAGATGTTTTTGGAGAAAGAAAGTTCATCCCATACGCGGTCAGTGGGCCTTGATGTAAGGACAGGGCCTATGATTACAGTGTAGGAATGCTTTCCGGGGTCATATGTAAAAACGTAATAGAGTTCATGGGGATTTGTGTCATCAAAATAAGAACCTTCTATGGAGTGTGCAAGCGTGAAACTTTTGGAAATGGACTGCATGCGCTCCATTAGGTTAAGAAGTGCGCTGGTTACAAAGTTGGTGTACTCAATATTGCTGTTTTGACCAAAAAACCAAACCGGAACTCTTTTTTCTTTATAATATTTCTCTAATTGCCATTTTAACAGTTGCGTATCTGTTTTCATAATATCTCTCCCAAAGCCATGTCGATATTTTATATTAACATAAGAAGAAAAGCAATTAACTTATGGAATATCACGTGATTAATTGCAAACAATTAAACAATATGCACAATTCACAACAGATGGTTTATGGTAAAACATACAAAACGCACAAATGTGGATATTTTTTTATAGATGTGGAAATTTTGATATAAAAAATTCACATAGATTTGTAAAATTTGTGTTAACAAGTTGTGAGTTATATACAAACTCAAAAAAACGAAAGGGAGGTAAGTTATGAAGAAGAACTTACAAAAGGTTATGTCACTCCTTTGCGTATCAGCATTGTCATTATCAATGATAGCTGGTTGCGGCGGATCAAACAGTGGCACAACAACAACTGATACTCCTGCTACAGAAGAGTCCACTGAAGCAGTAGAAGAGACAGTTGAAGAGACAACAGAAGAAACAACAGAAGAGGCTACTGAGGAAGCAGCTGAAGAAACAGCTTCAACCGACGAAGGCTCAACACCCAGAAATGAGACCCTTTATGAAGCAGGTCAGCAGTGGGGAACAATCAACGACTGGAACCCTATGTCTGCTAACTCTAATAACGGTCTTGCACTTTCAGCTAATGAGTCAGCACGTGAACTGGTTTATGAGACACTTTTCATGTTCAACGCACTTGATGGTAAGCTTTATCCTCTGCTTGGTACAGAGTACAGCTGGAATGATGATCAGACAGAACTTACAGTAAAGCTTAATGCAGATGCAAAGTGGAGTGATGGTTCAGCTTTCACAGCAGAGGACGTTGCTTACACATATGACACACATGTTAAGTATCAGTCATCACAGGGTGCTGATTTCTCAACATATGTTGAATCTGTAGAAGCAGTTGATGATTCAACAGTTCTTATCAAGGCAAAGGCTGAGAATGGTGTAGCAATTAACCCTCTTAAGGTTACTTCAATCCTTAACACAATGTACATGATGCAGAAAGCTTATCTGCAGACAGTAGAAGAGAGAAACGGCGAAGACGCTGATAAGGTTAAGCAGGATACAATGGAAGATCTTGTACATACAGGTCCTTATGCTCCGTACATCTCTAACGATCAGAAGGCAGTTCTTCAGAGAGATGATAACTATTGGGGACAGGCTTCATCAATGTGGGGCAAGCTTCCTGTTCCGAAGTACATCGCTCATACAATTTATAAGGACAATGCAGCTGGTCAGGTAGCTCTTTCACAGGGCGAAGTTGACGTTTGCCAGCAGTTCATCACAGATGTTCAGAACCTCTGGCTTCAGGATAACCTCCCGATTTCAACATGGCTCGATGATGCTCCTTATGGCGCATGCGAAGTAATGCCTTCAATGTTCTTTAACGTGGAAAGAAAGGGACTTGATAAGAAGGAAGTACGTCGTGCAATCGCTATGGCAGTTGACTACGAGCAGATTATTGCATCCGCTATGTCAGGCCAGTCACCTACATTTGATGAGTATCCCAGATCAGTAGTTGGACCTACAGATGGTGAGAGAAAGTACGTTGACTTTGATGCTATCGCAGATCTTCAGTGGGAAAACGCTGATGTTGATGGTGCAAATGCACTCCTTGACGAGGCTGGCATCGTTGACACAGACGGCGACGGAATCCGTGAAGTTGATGGTGAGAACCTTTCATTCAAGGCTGAGTGTCCTACAGGTTGGTCAGACTGGAACGCATCAATGGAAATCGTTGCAGCAGCAGGTGAGAAGATTGGTATTGATATCCAGACATACTTCCCTGAAGCATCTTCATTCTATGACGATATGACAACATGTAACTTCGATATCTGCATGTGGTCTTGCCCTGGTGCAGGTGTTATGAACCCTTACTCAAAGGGAATGTTCTACTTCTCAGAAGAGTATGCAAAGCTTGCATCTAACTGGAGTGGTAACTTTGGTCACTACATGAACGACGACGCTGAGGCTATTCTCAAAGCTCTTCCTTCAGAGACAGACGAAGCTAAGCTTAAAGAGTACTATACAGAGCTTTCAAGAATCCTTCTTGATGAGTGCCCTGCAGTTGCTCTTATGTATCGTCCTACATTGTTCTATGCAGTAAACGAGTCTGTATGGACTAACTATCCTGCAGCTGATGACGGAAGAAACATTCCTCCGACAGACTGCACAGACGGTTATGGAATTGCAGCTCTCTATGATCTTGAGCTTGTTGAGTAATAAAACTAGAGAAGGTATTTAATAAATAAAATTGGGGGCTGCCGTTATTGGCGCTGACGCCAATATTGGCGGGCTGCTAAAGAAGCGGCAGTCCCTTTTTACGCAAAAATTAGGGAAAAACACTAGTAAATTGGTGACGCAACTTTGCAGAAGGGAGGTTTTTAAGTTTGAAAGGCTATAAAAAATATTACGGACAGAAAATTTTCTGGTATTTTCTGACTCTTGTTTTTGCCGTAATCCTCAACTTTATTCTGCCGCGTCTGATGCCAGGAAATCCTGTTTCCGCTATAGCATCAAAGGCAGTAAGTGGTATGACGGATTCCACGGCTATCCAGAAAGTATTAAATGATTATGCAGCAAAATTCGGTATCAATGAGCCGATGTACAAGCAGTTCTTTATGTGGCTCGGAAATGCTTTAAGAGGTGACTTTGGAGTTTCCTTCAGTCAGTATCCGAGACCTGTTTCAGATATTATCGCTAACGCAGTATGGTGGACAGTATGTCTGCAGCTTCCTGCAATTATCGTAGGATGGATCCTCGGTAACTTACTTGGTGCGATTGCCGCTTATATCAAGGGTGCTTTTGATAAGGTAATCCTCCCTGTATTCCTTTTCATTGGAAATGTTCCGGCATTCGGTATGGCAACAGTACTTCTTTATCTGTTTGCAATAAGACTTAAGCTTGCACCTTCTTCAGGTGGATACGGATACGATCTTATTCCGAACATGAGCTGGACCTTTATAAAGTCGATTATTGCGCACTACCAGCTTCCTTTCTGGTCAATCGTTCTTATTACGATCGGTGGTCAGGCGATCGGTATGCGTTCAATGTCAATATATGAGTTAAATGCTGATTACGTTAAGTATTCAAGATTCCTTGGTATCAAGGATAGAAAGATTGTAGGTTATGTGTTCCGTAATGCAATGCTTCCTCAGGTAACAGGACTTGCTCTTTCACTTGGAACTATGATGGGTGGAGCTCTTGTAGCAGAGATGATCTTCTCCTATCCCGGACTTGGCATGACACTTCTTTCAGCTGTAAACGGTCAGGACTATCCTCTCCTTTCAGCATGTACACTAATCATTACAATCATGGTACTTATAGCAAACCTTGCGGTTGAGCTCCTCTATGGTGTTATCGATCCTCGTGTTAAGGCTAACCAGTTAGATTGAGAAAGGGGAATGTGAGATGAAAAATACGATTAAACAGGTTTTCCATTCCGGTAAATTCCTCTTTGGTTTTGTAATATTCATGTTCATTCTTTTGACATGTCTTATTTATCCGATCTTTGTAACTGCTGATCCCTTGCAGATGATCGGACAGGGTAACTTCTTCAAACCCGGAACTTACGTGTCAATTGAGGAATCAACACTGGAAAAATCTTATACATTGCAGCTTCCCAAGCAGTTTTCAAAACTTGAGGCAGTTCTTGATATAGACACAAGAGCACAGATTCAGGAGTTTTTGATCAAGAATGCAGGGGTTGCTGAATCAGAGATTGATGTAACAGATGCTGAAGGTCTTGTAGCTCTTTGGAAAGCAAACTACGATCCAAACACAAAGTATTCAGGACTTACAACAGCTAAGAGAAAAGCACTTAAGAGACTTGATAACCAGATCACAGCAGCTATGAAGGATTCAGGAGTTATCGTTGCAGAAAAGGACGAAGAAGGAAATCTTAAGCAGTCTAAGGTTATTAAAGATACAGATTATGTAAACATTAACGACGTAACAACAAAGACATTTCTTCTTGGTACAGACAACTTTGGTCGTGACGTTTTGACAGAGCTTGTAGCAGCTACAAAGTCATCACTTAAGATTGGACTCCTTGCAGGACTTATTGCTACAGCTATCGGACTTATGCTTGGTCTTCTTGCAGGTTATGTAGGCGGACTTGTGGATAACATCATAATCTTCATCACAAACCTTTTCACAGTTATCCCGGCATTCGTTATCCTTATTCTTATTTCCTACTCAGTAGGTGATAAGGCCAGAGGCATCGCAATGGTAGGTATAATCATCGGTCTTACCAGCTGGCCCTGGACAACACGTTCCGTTCGTTCACAGGTTATCTCACTTAGAAACCGTGACCACGTTAATTTGTCAAAACTTTCAGGACACAGCATGTTCCGCATTATTTTTACGGACATCCTGCCTTACATCGCTTCTTATGTAGTAATGGCTATGATCCTTCAGATTTCATCAGGAATCCTTGCTGAGGCACAGCTTTCCATGATAGGTCTTGGACCTGCAACTACTAAGACAGCAACGTTGGGACTTATGATGCAGTGGGCTATGCAGTATTCAGCACATCTGAATGGTTCATGGTGGGCATATTTCCCTGTAGTAATTTTGATAGCGCTTATTTCGTTCTCACTTAACCTCATGAATACAGGACTTGATCAGGTATTCAATCCACAGCTTAGAGACTGATGTTTAAAGTGCAGCCATCGAAAGTTACTGTAAATGAGATTAAAAAAGGAAGAAGGTAAATATGGGAAAAGTAATGCTTGAGGTTAAAGACCTCAAAACTAAATATATAACCAGATTCCATGAGGACGTGTACGCAGTTGACGGAGTTTCCTTCAAGGTAGAGGAGGGAAAATCACTTGGTATAGCAGGTGAGTCCGGATGTGGTAAGTCAACTCTGGCGCTTTCACTTATGGGATACTATTTCGCACCGCTTCACTATATCAGCGGAGATATTATTGTAGATGGTCAGACAATTTCAAATTTAAAGCCGGATGATGTACGTCGCAGAATCCTCGGAAACGAGATCGCATACATCCCTCAGGCAGCCATGAATGCGCTGAACCCTACACAGAAGATCATTCGTTTCATCGAAGATGTTATCCATGCACATGGAATCAAGATGACAAAGAAAGAGATTTATGATATGGCAAGAGAGCGTTTTGCTGAGCTTGGTCTTCCTGAGGAAGTTCTTGAAAAGCACGCAGTAGAGCTCTCAGGTGGTATGAAACAGCGTACTGTAATTGCTATTTCAACAATCCTTTCACCTAAGGTACTTATCGCCGATGAGCCTTCATCAGCTCTCGACGTTACATCACAGAAGATGGTAATTCGTATGATGAGACAGCTCATGGAAAAGGGCTACATCAAGTCCATGATTTTCATCACACACGAACTTCCTCTTTTGTACAACGTAACTGATGACATCGCAGTTATGTATGCAGGTCAGTTCGTAGAACTTGGCACAGCAAAAGATATGGTATTTGATCCGATTCATCCTTATGCAAAAGGTCTTATGGGATCTATCATCGTTCCTGAGGAAGGAATGAAGGCTCACGAGCTTACAGCTCTCAAGGGCACACCTCCGAACCTCAAGAACCCGCCTAAGGGCTGTAGATTTGCACCCAGATGTCCATATGCAGTTCCCACATGTACTGCTATGGCACCTGATGAAAAGGAATTTGAAGGCGGAAGATGCTATCGCTGCCTGATGTCTGTAAGAAAACTAAGGGAGGTATATTCAAATGGCGGAGACAACAAACCAGAGCCAGAAACAGAATTCGACTGATACGGCAAATAAGCCTACACCGAAACCATGCCTCACCGGAAGAGGACTTACAAAAGTATTTGGAGTAGGAAAAACTCAGACAGTTGCTGTAGATCATGTTGATTTTGATTTCAACGAAGGCGAGATCATTTCTATAGTAGGTGAGTCAGGAAGTGGAAAGACAACTCTTTCCAAGATGCTTCTTGGTCTTATCAGCACAACAGAAGGTGAGATTGAATATCAGGGGAAACCCCGCGATATCAGCACCAATGCTAAGAAAAAGGAATATTGGAAGAACATTCAGCCAATTTTCCAGGATCCTTTCTCTTCATATAATATTTTCTACAAGATTGATGCAGTTCTTGATGACTGCCTCAACATGAGAGGGTTCAAGAACCTTCCCGAAGAGCAAAAGATTCAGATGAAGACAGAGGCCTGCAGCTTCGTTAACCTTAAGTATGCGGAGCTTACCAATAAGTATCCTTTCGAACTTTCAGGTGGACAGATGCAGAGACTTATGATTGCTCGTATCTTCCTCTTAAAGCCAAAGATTCTTATGGCAGACGAGCCCACGTCCATGATCGATGCCTGCTCAAGAGCAACAATCCTGGATATGCTCTTAAAGCTTCGTGATGAGATAAACATGACAATCATTTTCATCACTCACGATATCGGACTTGCTTATTATATTTCCGATAAGGTTTACATCATGGAGCATGGAAAGTTTGTAGAGTCAGGAAGTGCTGAGGAAGTCATCATCAATCCTCAGGCTGACTACACCAAGAGACTTATCAGTGATGTGCCCAAGATCTATGAAAAGTGGGATCTTGATACAGTCGTTAGCTGAACATGGTAAATATTAGGCTTCCCTAATATTAATATAGTTTATTTTATGTTATAGTTGAAATGGTACCCTTTTATTATTGGAAGTGGTACCATTTCTTCTGAAAAGATTTATTTTATCAGGTTATAAGATCATCTAAGTTAATATAGAATATTGAATTATGACAATTTGATGAGGAGTATATTATGGTACTGAATAAGAACTGGAAGATGCATAGAGTTGGAGATTCAGAGTTTATCCCTGCTGTTGTACCGGGAACGGTTTATACCGACCTTTTAAGGGAAGGAAAAATGGAGGATCCTTTCTGGAAGGATAATGAAGACAGGGCGCTTAAACTCATGGATGATGATTATGAGTATATCTGCAATTTTGCAAAGCCTGAAGATGCAGAGCTTTCTGAGATGGTCGTACTTCGCTGCGACGGTCTTGATACTATTGCGGATTTATATTTGAACGGAACACTTCTTGGTAATGTGAATAACATGCATAGAACCTGGGAGTTTGATATAAAAAATCTTTTAAAGGATGAAAATGAGCTTAAGATTTATTTTCATTCTCCTAATAAATATATAGCAGATGCCTATGAAAAGGCTCCTACAAACGGAACAGATGATGCAATGCCGGGCTTTGTTCACATCAGAAAGGCTCATTGCATGTTTGGCTGGGATTGGGGTGCACATTTACCTGATGCGGGAATTTTCAGACCTATATCAATCATATGCTTTAACAAGGCAAGACTGGAGACGGTATCGGTTCTTCAAAATCACGATGATGTAGTGATTGCTGCTGACGGATCAGAGAGTGGAAAGGTTGTTTTGAAGGTTAATCCTGTAGTCAGGGATCTCTCTGTTGATAAGGAAAATCTTACTTTTGATGTGGAGATAACATCTCCTGATGGGGAAAAACTGAGCTTTATCGGTGCTTCATATAAGAGTATTGAGATCAGTAACAGTAACTTTAGCTTTGCCAATAAGGATGGCTATAGCAAAGAAGAGGCAAGGCTTGCAAGATTTGAGACTTTGGAAGATTTTAAGATTGAAATAGAAAATCCTAAGCTCTGGTGGCCTAAAGGTTATGGAGAGCAGTCTCTCTATGAAATCGAGGTGATCTTGAAGGGTGAAAACGGAGAGGTTCTCGATACATGGAAGAGAAAAATCGGACTTAGAACCTGCACTGTCAGCACTGAGAAGGACGAGTGGGGAAACGAGTTCTGCTTTGTGGTTAACGGAGTAAAGGTTTTTGCAATGGGTGCAGACTATATTCCTGAGGATCATTTACTTGGAAGGGTTAATCCGGATGTAACGAGAAAGCTCCTTGAGAAGGCTGCTTTTGCAAATCATAACTGCATAAGAGTATGGGGCGGCGGCTATTATCCCGACGACTGGTTCTTTGATATCTGTGATGAACTTGGACTTTTGGTATGGGAAGATTTCATGTTTGCCTGTGGTGTTTATGACCTTACACCGGAATTTGAGGAAAATATAAAGGCTGAGTTTAAGGATAATCTTCTTAGAATCCGTCATCATGCATCTCTTGGACTTATGTGCGGAAACAATGAGATGGAGATGTTTGTGGATTACGGCCTGTGGATTTCCAAGCCCTCAGAAAAGCGTGATTACACTGTTATGTACGAGTACATAATTCCCAAAATGATGAAGGAATATGCACCTTCTGTCTATTATTGGCCGGCATCACCTTCATCAGGCGGTGGTTTTGATAATCCTAATGATGAGAACAGAGGAGATGTGCACTACTGGGATGTATGGCATGGAGATAAGCCTTTCACCGAGTATAGAAAGTTCTTCTTTAGGTTTTTGTCAGAGTTTGGCTTCCAGTCATTCCCTTCAGAGAAGACTGTGGATACCTTTACAGATGATCCTGCGGATAAGAATGTCTTTTCATATATTATGGAAAAGCATCAGAGGAACGGTTCTGCTAACGGTAAGATCATGAACTATATGCAGCAGACATATCTTTATCCATCAGATTTTAGCACTGTTATCTACGCTTCGCAGATGCTGCAGGCAGATGCTATCCGATACGGTGTAGAGCACTTTAGACGTAACCGCGGACGTTGCATGGGTGCTGTAGTATGGCAGCTCAATGACTGCTGGCCTGTTGCTTCATGGGCAAGCATTGATTATTGTGGAAGACTTAAGGCTCTTCACTATTTTGAGAAGAGATTTTTTGCGCCTGTTATTGTGTCCTGTCAGGAAGAGGGCGAACTTACCTGTGAGCGTCAGCTCAACTGGCTTCCAAGGGATGTTAAGCAGGAGGCTGTATTTGCAGTATCCAATGAATCCAGGTCTGATATTGATGTGGTTGTTAAGTGGGACCTTAGAAATGCAGACGGAAGCATCGTAAGGTCTGGCATTGCAACTAGGTCAGATGTTGATAAAGGTATACAGATTGTGGATAAAGAGGGTGCTCTGAAGGAATTATGTGAGTCTATTCACGTTCCTGCACTTTCAAGTGTGTGGACAAATAAGGTTTCCTTCGAAGATGCGGACAGATTTAGCCAGTACGTAAGCTTCTCTGCTGAGGCTGATGGAAAAGTGATTTCTGATGGAACTGTGATCTTCACAAGACCTAAGTACTTTAAGTACCAGGATCCTAAGCTTACAGCTACTGTTTCAGGTAATAAGATCACTGTTCATGCTGATGCCTATGCAAGAGGTGTAGAGATTCTGAATGAGAACGAGGATCTTATTTTGTCGGATAACTATTTTGATATGAATGCCGGTGAGGTTACAGTGGAGGTTCTTGAAGGAGATACTTCAAAGCTCAGACTTAGAAGTGTGTATGATATTAGATGATGTATATGACTTTTGAAGGCTTGCGATGACTTTTGAAGGTACCATGAAAATAGCCTAAATGATGGTACCTTCAAATTTTTTTTGCCATTACAGCCCAAATAAACGATATTTCGTTTGCTTATTATTTTTAATATGGAAAAAAGTGGAACCTTCAGAATTAATTCCTTATATTATGCCAAATTGTTTTTGCTAAGCTCTGTTACAGGTTTCGGATTTAAGAAAGTTCCGAATTTCTTTAGTGTTTTTATAGAAAGTTTACTGTGAATTACTGTGTGAATAAAAGATAATATATTTGTAGAATTGCGTAAAATATCATCTTCGAAAGGAGATTTTTAATTATGGCAGATACAAAGGCACAGGACACAGAGAAAAAGGTAGCTAAGACCACTAAAGTAGAGACAGCAAAGACGGCAGCTAAGACAACAAAAACTGCAACGAAGACCGCAACAGCTACAAAGGCGAAGAAGACCGCAGCAGCAAAGGCTGATACTG
>JAILPB010000069.1 GCA_024690485.1 Butyrivibrio sp.
TATTATTTCAGGGTTTCATGGAAAAAAGCCGTAGGTATAGGCTTTTTGACTAGCATGTTCTACGAAATGACTCAGCTGTCCGGAGTGTGGGGAATTTATCCTTATGCCTTCCGCTGTCCTGATGTAGACGACCTTATGAATAATACGCTGGGCTGTATGATCGGATTCTGGGCAGCTCCAATCCTTATGCGCTTCTTGCCTTCTGTTGAAGAGATGGATATGATTGCCAAAAAGAGAGGCGAAAAACTGGAAATTATTCGAGCCTTCTCCGCATTCTCTGTGGATTGGGTAATATGTGTTTCCATCAATCTCGCTGTAAACTACGTAGCCTACCACTATTTTGAAAAGTATATCTTTTCAGATTTTTTCCAGGTAGGATTAGTAAAGCTTCTGCTCGAGGACGTTTACTTTATCGAACTTCCAAGACTGCTAAAAAAACAAACTATCGGAAATGCCCTTGTTAAAATTCGTGTAGCCAGCGATAACAAAGAAGATGACAAACCTTCACCAAAGGTACTGCGAGAAAGAATCGTCATTTTATATCTGCTGGAACCCATGGCTGTGCTGGTTTCTGTGATATTGATTGTAAATACGGCGCTCTGCTATACATCAGCAGATACTAACAATTTCTATCGAACAATTTTTACAGCATCCTGCCTTATCTACTTCCCTATCGTATTCGTAATTCTTATGAACAGTATTGCAAAAAAAGGCGGCCTGCCACATAACACATGGACAAAGACACATCTGGAACTGGATGTTGATTAATATGAAAAACTATTAGTCAGGGGACATAGGAGGAGCATTGATATATGCAGTTAAAATATTCGGATAAAGCTTAGATATCCGGCTACATCCTTCACAGCTGCATCATTTTTCTTAAAATAAAACAGATGGTGCAGCTTGCGAACGATTCTGTCACACTCTTCATAGCAATAATCGGATTTATTCCTTGAATTATCACTGATAGACAGGGTGTTTTCGGCTCCTGTCATGGTCTTTAGGTAATCTGTCATATTCTGTACTGAGGCATTCTTGTTATATATCTTAATATACGAATAGCCCTCGTAATCATCAGATGGATAGGAAAGGATCTTTAGTTCGTCGTAAACATCGCTTCCCTTTATTTCACTGACAAGTTTCTCAATTTTTTCAGTCTCATCAATGCACATCATATAAACAACCGGATGGCTCTTTGGCCTTTCCTTGTTTAGGTAGTTGCGATATGGTGACTTGTGCATTTTTCCGTAGATATCTTTTTCCGCAGCATTGTTAAGCTCGTCATAGTAGATAATGAGTACATCATCCAAAATTATGGTTGTAAAAATATTAAAGCCCCTGCTCTTGATAAAGTCCTCAATTTTACAGGAATGCTCTGCAGATATCACATAGACCTTTGGGTATCTGTTTTCTTTTATGTCATATAGGATTGCCCCATCCATAGCTATAATCGGAAGCGTAGGCTTTATATCAGGCATTCCTTCAAGGAATCCTGCAGGTGTCCGCAGTGTCATGAACGTAAGCTGCATCCCCTTTTCAAGCATGTTCTTTATCATGATCTTGCTGTAGGGCGTAACACCTCCCGAAAATCCATCCATAGACCTGTCCACATCTGCAATAAATAGCGTATCCCTGTCGAACTCGCCGTGAATACAGATGGAATTCAGGATCAGCGCAACAAATATTCCTATCAGGGTATCCATAGACCTGTATAAGACAAATATATATGGGTTTTCATCCATCAGATGGTTTACAACTATGCTAAGGAAAACCACGCAGGAAAAATAAGAGGCTGTTTTCTGCTTAATCACAACCGTGGTGTAAATAATCGGAATCAGCGCCAGGGATATGATTGCATAATGCAGGAAGCTATCTCCAAGCACCGGAAACTGCTGCTTTACCAAGATGTAGACCAGTCCGTAAGCTGCACCGATTCCTGTCCCTATAGTCCTCTGAAGGGCGTTACCCACAGTGTTTTTAGTCTGGTTCTGTATGCACCACAGTACAGCCAGCGCCGAGTAAAAAGGTGCCCCCTGCTTTCCTCTCAGAAAATAGATAGCAAAGCAGATAAGCACCCCTATTGCTGATTTAATTATCCGCATTCCTATATGCGGAATATATGTCGTAATCTTCCCCATATATCAGCCAAATACACTCCTCACCATGCCGCAGAGAATCTTTGCAGTCTCTTTGGCACCGAATTTGCCGGAATCTATGCAGATATCTCTGTTGTCAAAAATACCGGCCATATTCTTACAATACTTACGTCTGTAATTCTCCCTTGCTTTATCGACATCCTGTATCATATTTCTAGCCGTCTTTTCATCCATCCCCAGTATGGACGTGCAATTTTCGACGCGTTTTTCCAGCGGAGCATATACATATATGTGAAGTGCCCGTTCCACATCCTTTAAACAATAATCTCCGCAGCGACCGACTATGATACATGATTCTTTTGATGCAAAATCTCTGATAATATTGCTCTGTATCTGAAAAAGCTCCTCCTGCATACTTACAGGTCCCATTCCAAGAGGATATCTTCGCTCAGCCCAGAAACCTCCGGCTCGTTCTTCCTCTTTGCTTATATCAGAAACAGGAAGCCCCATTCTCCTTGCCGTATGTTCAACTATATCTCTGTCATAAAACTCTATTCCAAGTTCCTTAGCCATCTCCTTGGCAATTGTTCTGCCCAGTGCCCCGAATTGCCTTGAAATAGTGATCACATATTTATCCATTGCAGGCCCATCCTGTCTGACTGTCTTTAGCCGCTACCGACGGTCTTTTTACCTTAACAGCCACTCTTCTTTTTTGCATATTTCTTACTGTCATTGAGATTGAAAAATTGATCACAAAATAAATAGCTGCAGCAACTCCAAACAACACGAATACGTCAGAGACATTTATGGAATTAAGCCCGTTGTATCTGTTGGCTGCAGATAATACCTGCTTTGTCCTCGCCATAAGCTCGATAACTGCCACGTTTGCAAGAAAGGAACTATCCTTGATGGTAGTTATTACCTGACTTAGCAGTGTGGGAACTATGGCTCTGAAGGTCTGTGGCAAAACTATGAACCACATAATCTGAACCATGGAAAAGCCCTGTGATTGTCCTGCTTCTATCTGACCATGTGCCACCGAGTTAAGTCCTCCCCTTACTATCTCTGCGATAACACCTGATGTATACAGGATAAGTGCCACAGCCGCCTTAAACAAAAGCTTGTTGTTTACAGAAGATAATCCAAACATCTGCCTGTCCGCAAAGCCCGGAGTCGGGCAAAATACTACGCATATGAAGATCCAGAACAGCAGCGGTGTATTTCTAAACATCTCTATGTAGATTACAGAAACTGCCTTCAATATTCTGGTGGTTTTGCTTGTGCAATAATTCCTCATAAGTGCCAGTACTGTTCCTATAACTATGCTGAATAGCACAGCTGCAACCGAGATTATCAGTGTAAAAAGCACGCCCTGAAGTAAAAATCTTATTATTGCCGGGTTTTGCAGCATTGAAAGGCTGCCGCCTAATGTATCCATGTCATGCCTCCTTAGGTGTGCTATTTTGGAAAACCCTCTGTTCCCGCTTCTTAAGTGATGTCTCCCACATTGATGCAAAAGATGAAAGCGGGAAGCATATCAGGAAGAATACCGCGCCGCAGACAATATATGCAGGAGCATAGGAACCACCGGTATTTTCACCGGTTACAAAGCTATAGGTGAGAGATAAAAGATCCGCTCCGCCTACTATATACAGGCAGGAAGTGTTTTTTATCATATTAACTATTACATTAGTCATAGGCGGCAGGATTACCTTTATGCTCTGAGGGATAATGATGTAAAACATCTGTCCAGCGTAACCAAATCCCTGGGACTCGGCCGCTTCAAACTGCCCCTTGGGCACAGATTCTATTCCTGCCCTGATGACTTCAGCCATATATGCTCCGGTATAAATACCTAGAGCAAGGAAGCCTGTCACGATAATTCCCGGGCTGTGTCCCGAAAAAGCCAATGCATAATATAGGAAGCACATCTGTAAAAGGACCGGCGTATTCTGTATTACTTCCACATATACTCTGCTGATAGCCTTCAGCAGCTTTTTATTACTTGTGGCCATAAGACCAAAGATAATTCCAAGTGCCAAAGCTATCAAAAGGGCTACTACAGCCGTTTTTAATGTATTTAAAAGTCCAAGCAGGAAAGTTCCGCGATAAATCCATATCTTACTCCATGCTCTTGGTGAAAATAATCCTGACATCACCGGTCCTCCGTGTTTTTAATCAAGTCCGTTTTCTGAAATAAGCTGATCGATAGTTCCGTCTGCGAGGCTTTCTCCTACAAGCTCCTCTGCAACTTTTGAAAGGCCTGATCCCTTTGTAGTAGCAATTCCGTAATCCTGAGGTGAGAACTCTGCATCAATATAGGATCTTCCCTCTGTTCTGTAGATTGCAAGAATGGACTTATCAACACAGAATGCATCAACTTCGCCTGCGCTGAGGGCTGTTGAAATTGTCGGATAATCGTCATACTGCTGGAATTTGATTCCTTCAGTCCATGTAGCAGGATCAAAGCTTTCTTCATCAAAGCCGTCGCCGCTAATGAGGCCTTCTTCTATCATTGCTTTTACAAGGGCTTTAGCTGATGTTGAGCCTGATGATACGCCAACTGTTGCATCTACCAGATCACCAAGAGCCTTGATTCCTGTTGAATCCTCAACAAGTACGCTGACATAATCTGTGTAATAAGGTGTTGTGAAATCCCAGCTTTCCTTTCTCTCATCGGTAATAGTGAAAGTAGCAAGTACGCAGTCGATATCGCCTGAATCAAGAAGCTCTGTTCTTGTAGCAGCTGTTACTGCTGTGAACTCCACATCAACTCCGAGCTTATCAGCCAGCGCCTTGGCAAGTTCGATTTCAAGTCCTGAATACTCGCCTGTAAGCGGATCCTCATAGCCAAATCCCATTACAGCGTTCTTAACACCAACCTTCAGAACGCCCCTGTCAATGATTGCCTGTACATCTTCCTCTGCAGCATCTGAAGCAGGTTCTTCTGTAGCCGCTTCCTCTGTTTCGGGTTCTGCTGCTGTAGGAGCAGGCTCGTCCTCAGCTGTTACCTCAGCAGTTGTCTCAGGCTCTGTGGTACCTGCGCATGCCACCAACATAACTCCCATAACTCCTGCCATAAGTGCACTTATCAATTTCTTTTTCATAACTCGTTCCTCCTCGGTTTTGATCTATAGTCTGTACAGGGCTATTGACCTATACGTTACTATCCTTATCTGATTATCTTTCCCAAAAACTGTTTAACCCTGTCACTCTCAGGATTATTAAAGAAATGTTCCGGTGTTCCGGACTCTATGATCTGTCCATCCTCCATGAATATCACTCTGTCTGCCACCTGCCTTGCAAAGCCCATCTCGTGAGTTACAACAACCATGGTTATGTTCTCCTTGGCAAGTTTTATCATGACATCAAGGACTTCCTGAATTGTCTCAGGATCAAGGGCTGATGTGGGCTCATCAAACAGGATGATCTTGCTTTGTGAGCAGAGCGCCCTTGCTATAGCAATTCGCTGCTGCTGTCCGCCTGAAAGCGTTGTTGGATACACATCTGCCTTATCTTTTAATCCAACGATATCCAGATAGTGATACGCCAGCTCCTCCGCCTCTTTTTTTGATTTATGATGAAGTTTCATTGGCGCCAGTGTGAGATTCCTTAAGACTGTCATATGAGGATATAAATTAAACTGCTGGAAAACCATGGAAGTGCTTTCACGAACTACTTTTGTTTTATTCTTAGTAGTAAGCTCCGTTCCGTCTATGTACACATGTCCGCTGCTTGGAGTCTCCAAAAAATTCATGCAGCGCACTGTTGTGGACTTACCTGATCCCGACGGACCGATAATTACCAGCTTTTCTCCC
>JAILPB010000076.1 GCA_024690485.1 Butyrivibrio sp.
TGAGATATCCCTGCTTCGGCAGTAAGACCCCTTAGAGACTATGAGGTAGATAGGCACAAGGTGTACGCATGGTAACATGTTCAGCTGATGTGTACTAATAGGTCGAGGGCTTGTCCAAGAAAAGGACATAGAACTAAAAAAAGGATCTGATGTATTCAGTGTTCGGTTTTGAAGGTATGTACCTTCTAACCATTATATGGTTATTATTCCTCAATAGCTCAGTCGGTAGAGCATTCGGCTGTTAACCGAAGTGTCGTAGGTTCGAGTCCTACTTGGGGAGCTGGTTGTACGGAGACCTTGATACAATCGAAAAATACTTTGTAATAACAAAGTTACACGGCTCCGTGGTCAAGTGGTTAAGACATCGCCCTTTCACGGCGGTAACACGAGTTCGAGCCTCGTCGGAGTCATTATTTGGTGACTTAGCCAAGTGGTAAGGCGTGGGACTGCAACTCCCTGATCGTCGGTTCAAATCCGTCAGTCACCTTTAAGTATAAGTCTTAAATGTTGAAGAACATTTAAGGCTTTTTTGTTATACAACAAAGGTTTTGCGGTGTATAATTTAATCGTGTATGTCTACACATATTTTTTTCATGAAGAAAGTTATATTGCGAGGAGGTATTTCCATGGAAACAATGGAAGATTTTAAGGACGAGATTGACAGATCTTTTAGACAGATTAAAGAAGGGGATATTATTACAGGAACAGTCATAGGTGTTGAAGATACCTATGTGATGCTTGATATAAAGTACTATACTCAGGGAATTATCAAGGCAGAAGATTTAAGTGATGATCCTAAGTTTTCAATAAGAACAGACATTAAGGTAGGAGATGAAGTTACTGCTACTGTTGTCGCTACAGATGATGGAAACGGCAACATTCTTCTTTCCAAGAAGGAAGCCACTAAGGTTGTAGCTTGGGATAAGCTTAAGGAGCTTCTTGAGAGTAAGGAAAATGTAACAGTTACAGTTAGTGAGGCAGTTAAGAGTGGTGTAGTGACTTTCCTTGAAGGAATAAGAGCATTTATTCCTGCTTCAAAGCTTTCTCTTGATTATATTGATGATGATAAGCTTGCTGATTTTGTAGGAAAGAAGCTTGAAGTAAGAGTTATCACAGCTGATGAGAAGAATCAGAAACTTGTACTTTCTGCAAAGGAAATTCTCAGAGAGAAGGCAGATGCTGAGAGAGCTCAGAAGGTTTCTAATGTTCAGGTTGGCCTTGTAACAGAGGGCACAGTTGAAAGCCTTCAGGATTATGGCGCATTTGTTAACCTCGGCAACGGACTTACAGGCCTTGTACATATTTCTCAGATTTCAAACCAGAGAATTGCTCATCCCAGCGCAGTTTTGAAGGTTGGAGAGAAGGTTAAAGTTAAGGTAACAGCAATTAAGGACGGAAAGCTTAGTCTTAGCATGAAGGCACTTCAGGATGTGGCTGCTACAGAGATAACTGAGGAGAAGATTGAGTACGAAAGTGACGGAAATGCTACAACATCTCTTGCAGATTTGCTAAGGAAAGCCGGATTTTGATTGAAAACTCCAGACCATATTATTTAGTTTAGAAATCATGGTTTACAGCAGTGGATATTGTTTTTATTTACGAAAGGCGGTAGCTATGGATGATAAGATCAGAGAATTAAAGGAATGGATAGACGCATCTGACAATATAGTATTTTTTGGTGGAGCAGGCGTTTCCACTGAGAGCGGAGTTCCGGATTTTAGAAGTGAGGACGGACTCTATCATCAGCATTACAAATACCCTCCGGAGCAGATGCTTAGCCATACTTTCTATAGAAGAATGCCGGATGAATTCTTCAGATTTTATAAGGATAAGCTCCTTGTAAAGGGAATAAAGCCAAATAAGGCTCATTTAAAGCTTGCTGAGTGGGAGAGGCAGGGGAAGCTTAAAGCTGTTATCACTCAGAATATAGATGGTCTTCATCAGGCTGCCGGAAGTAAAGAAGTTCTGGAACTTCACGGTAGTGTTCATAGAAATTATTGCGAAGAATGTGGTAAATTCTATGATTTCGACTTCATGGCTGATTGCGAAGGAATTCCTACCTGCGAATGCGGAGGAAGGATTAAACCGGATGTGGTTCTCTATGAAGAGGGTCTTGATATGGATATCATGAGCAAGGCTGTAAATTATATCGCAAATGCGGATATTTTGATCATTGGAGGTACTTCTCTTGTTGTTTATCCTGCAGCAGGACTTATCGATTACTACAGGGGAAATAAGCTTGTACTTGTAAATAAGAGCGCTACCACCAGAGATTCTCAGGCAGATCTGGTTATCCAGGGACCTATCGGAGAGATTTTTGATCAGCTGTAACAATAGAAGTATTCAGTCAATTATATATGTATTCTGAATATCATAAATACAATAGTTTTTGTTATTTTTACCTTGCATTTGGACTTGAGATGTAGTAAAGTATATCTCTGTGATAAATTCCTTGCTACCAAACTGATATTGGTGGCCAGAGACCAAAAGGAGGTAAGAAAGCATGACAAAATATGAGTTAGCCGTTATCGTTAACGCTAAGATCGAAGACGACGCCAGAGCAGCAGCTGTTGACAAGTGCAAGGCTTTGATCGAGAGATTCGGCGGACAGATCGCAGATGTTGATGAGTGGGGCAAGAAGAAGCTCGCTTATGAGATCAACAAGATGAATGAAGGCTTCTACTACTTCATCCATTTCGAAGCAGAGACAACTGCTCCGGCTGAGATCGAGAAGCGTGTCCGCATCGTCGATGGCGTCATTCGTTATCTGATCGTTAAACAGGACGAGGCCTAAATAGAAGAGGACGAAAAGATATGAATAAAGTTATACTTATGGGACGATTAACAAGGGACCCCGATGTTAGATACTCTCAGGGAGAGAGTTCTATGGCAATCGCAAGATATACACTTGCAGTTGACAGAAGAGGTAGAAGAGACAACAACCAGGACGGACAGACAGCAGATTTTATTAACTGCGTTGCATTTGGACGTACAGGTGAGTTCGCTGAGAAGTACCTCAAGAAGGGAACCAAGATTTGTGTCACAGGACGTATCCAGACTGGTAGTTATACCAATAAGGATGGTCAGAAAGTATACACAACAGACGTAGTAGTTGAGGAGCATGAGTTTGCTGAAAGCAAGAATGCTGCAGGTAATAACGGAAGCTTCTCAGGTGGTTCACAGCCTTCATTCGATGCTGGAAACAGCCAGGATGCAGGTGACGGATTCATTAACATTCCTGATGGAATTGATGAAGAACTGCCATTCAATTAATTTGATTTATAGTGTCGATTTTGACACCGTTGACTGAAATTTGATAAGGAGGTACCACAATGGCTTTCAATAAGTCTGATAGAGCTGATTCTCCTGTAAGAAGAAAAGGCGGTATGCACAGAAGAAAGAAAGTTTGCGTATTCTGTGGAAAAGACAATGTGATTGATTACAAGGATACTGCAAAGCTTAAGAAGTTTGTTTCCGAGAGTGGAAAGATTCTTCCTAGACGTATCACAGGTAACTGCGCTAAGCACCAGAGAGAGCTTACATCTGCAATTAAGCGTGCAAGACACCTTGCACTTATGCCTTACGAGGCAGAGTAATTGCTGTTTAGCAGTTCTTGAAATATGTAATTATATCCGGATGAGGATTATGTCCCCATCCGGATTTTTTCTTTTATGAAAGTGTGGTATCATAGAATGGTATATAGGCGGAGAATGCCTTAGGAATGGTGAGGGTTATGACAAAGACTAGAGTAAAGCTAAAGGGGAAACTCAGAACCTTTCTTCGTATTTTTATATATCTTGGGATTGTGCTTGCACTTGTAATGGTGGCGGTATTTACCGTTAACTTTACAGCAGGCCTGATTGTTGCGGCATTCGCCGCGCTCTATCTAATGGCAGTTCTATATCTGGATTTTTATAATAAGCCCATAATCATGAATGAACTTGTAAGTTTTGCTACGGAATATGGACAGATTCAGAAGAGACTCCTTAGAGAATTAGAGCTTCCTCATGCACTGTTAGATGATACCGGAAGGATTATCTGGACAAATGCTGCATTTGAGAAGGTTATCCACGAAGAAAAAGGCTTCCATAAGTCCATAACATCAGTGTTCCCCACAGTTACTCCGGATAAATTTCCTGTTGGGGAAGAAGAAACTCATCAGAAGCTTAGCTATGAGACAGGTTTCTATACTCTTAAGATGAAGAGGATATCTTTGGACGAGATGGCTGCTAACAGCGACATAATTGAAGCTGAGAGCTATGAGGGATATCTTATAGCCTTGTATCTTTTTGATGAGACGGCACTGAGACTGGCAATCAAGGAGGTTGATTCTCAGAGCCTTGCAGCAGGACTTATTTATATTGATAACTATGATGAGGCTTTGGAGAGCGTTGAGGAGGTAAGACGTTCACTGTTAACAGCCCTTATCGATAGAAAGATAAACAAGTGTATCGCATCATGCGAAGGTATTTCCAAGAAAATCGAGAAGGATAAGTACTTTATCGTAATGCCTAAAAAGTCTGTAAATGACTTGAAAGAAGTGCGTTTTGACCTTCTTGAGGATGTTAAGACTGTAAACATTGGTAATGAGATGGCGGTTACCCTCAGTATCGGTATCGGACTTGATGGACTCTCCTATGCCCAGAACTATGAGTTTGCAAGAAATGCCATAGACCTTGCTCTTGGTAGAGGTGGAGATCAGGCTGTTGTTAAGACTCCTGAAGAAATAAGTTATTACGGCGGTAAGAGCCAGAAGGTTGAAAAGAGTACCAGGGTTAAGGCGAGAGTAAAAGCTCATGCTCTTAAGGAGATTATTAGCGGAAAAGATACTGTTATCGTCATGGGTCACAGACTTGGTGATGTAGACAGTTTTGGATCTTCAGTTGGTATCTATCGTATAGCTAAGACTTTGGACAGAAAGTGTCACATAGTATTAAATGACGTGACAACATCCATGCAGCCCTTGGTAGATCTTTTTAGAGGTAATCCGGATTACGAGCAGGATATGATCATTACGAACCAGCAGGCTATTGATATAGCCGGTAATAATGCGGTTCTTGTGGTAGTTGACGTTAATAAGCCAAGTATCACTGAGTGTCCTGAGCTTCTTAGATTCTGTAAGAATATTGTTGTTTTGGATCACCACAGGCAGGGTACAGAGGTTATTGAGAACGCAACACTTTCTTATGTTGAACCCTATGCATCAAGTGCCTGCGAGATGGTTTCTGAGATTTTGCAGTACATAGATGAGGCAGTAAAAATAAGACCTGAAGAGGCTGACAGCATGTATTCCGGAATTATGGTTGATACCAATAATTTCATGAATAAGACAGGTGTAAGAACCTTCGAGGCGGCTGCTTTCCTTAGAAGAAACGGAGCTGACGTAACCAGAGTAAGGAAACTTTTCAGAGAAGATGCGCTTGAGTACAAGGCTAAGGCTGATGCAGTAAGTCAGGCTGAAATTTATAAGGGCGCTTATGCTATCTCAGTATGTGACAGCAATGAGCTTCAGAGCCCTACTGTTACTGCTGCACAGGCGGCAAACGAGCTTCTAAATATAAAGGGAGTTCGTGCAAGTTTTACCTGCACCCAGTATCAGAACCAGATATATGTAAGTGCAAGGTCAATTGATGAAGTAAATGTACAGATAATCATGGAAAAACTTGGCGGAGGCGGACATATCAGTTCAGCCGGATGCCAGTTCGAAGGAATATCTGTTGAAGAAGCTATAAATATGATAAAAAATCAGCTCGACACCATGATTGAGGCTGGCGAGCTGTCATGATATAAGCAGAATGAAGTGTAAAGTAGATTATAAAAACTGTGAACCGTCATAAGGGATCCACCGCAAGCGGTACCCCTTATGACAATAGTTGGAGGAATAGGTATGGAAGTAATACTGTTAGAGGATGTCAAGTCACTTGGTAAAAAGGGTGACGTTGTTAAAGTTAGCGATGGATACGCATCAAATTTCATTTTGCCAAAGAAGCTTGGAGTAGAAGCAAATAAGGCAAATCTTAATAATCTCAAGAATCAGAAAAAGCGTGATGCCAAGGAAGCACATGAGCTTCTGGAGAGCATGCAGGAATACGCCAAGGAAATTGAAAAAGTAACAGTTCGCCTCACTATGAAAGCCGGTGAAGGCGGAAGAGTGTTTGGTTCAGTTTCTTCCAAGGAAATTGTTACTGAAGCTAAGAAGCAGTTTGGACTTGATCTTGATAAAAAGAAGGTTCAGCTTCCTGAAGCTATCAAGTCATTTGGAACATATGAGGTGCCTGTAAAGCTTCATCCGCAGGTTACAGCTACACTTAAGGTTGCAGTTACGGAGGCCTGATAATGCCTGAAGAGAATTTACTGCAGCGTACAATTCCAAACAGTCTTGAGGCAGAGCAGTCTGTAGTTGGTGCCATGATCATCGATAATGATGCCATTCAGATAGCATCTGAGATAATTTCAGCTGATGATTTTTATAACAAGCAGCTGGGAATGCTTTTTGAAGCCATGGTAGAGCTTAGGCAGGACGGAAGTCCTGTTGATGGTGTAACTCTCCAGAACAGACTTAAGGAAAAGAATGCGCCACCGCAGGTTTACGATATGAACTACATATTGGGAATGGCAAGCAGTGTTCCCACTTCAGCTAATGTGAAGTATTACGCAGAGATCGTTGCGGAAAAGAGTAAGCTAAGAGAGCTTATCCATTCCTGCGAGGGCATAATAAACACCTGCTATCAGGATAACACCGAGCTGGAAGTTCTGATGAATGATACTGAAAAAGAAATCTTCAGAATTACTCAGATGAGAGGTAGCGGCGAGTTTGTTCCTATTAGCGAGATAGTAATGAACGCCCTCAATAAGATTGAGATGGCAAGTAAGCTACAGGGTTCTGTTACAGGACTTGCAACAGGATTTACGGATCTTGACTACAGAACAGCGGGATTTCAGCCATCTGACCTTATCCTTATAGCAGCGAGACCTTCAATGGGAAAAACAGCCTTTGTTTTGAACATTGCCCAGTATATGGCTTTTCACCAGGATAAGACTGTAGCAATATTTTCACTGGAAATGTCAAAGGAGCAGCTTGTTAATCGTCTGATGTCCATGGAATCACACGTTGATTCACAGCATATCAGAACAGGTAACATGACAGATATGGATTGGGAAAACCTCATCGAGAGTGCAGATCTAATCGGTCGCTCCAATTTGATAATAGATGATACCCCTGGTATATCTGTTCAGGAGCTTCAGTCAAAGTGCAGAAAGTACAAGATGGAGCATAACCTTCAGATAATCATGATCGACTACCTGCAGCTTATGAGTGGTAGCGGAAAGAGATCATCTGAGTCAAGACAGCAGGAAATATCAGACATTTCAAGATCACTGAAGGCTCTTGCCAGAGAGCTTAATGTGCCGGTGGTTGCACTGTCACAGCTATCCCGTGCAGTTGAGCAGAGACCTGACCACAGACCTATGCTTTCTGACCTTCGTGAATCCGGAGCTATCGAGCAGGATGCGGATATGGTTATGTTCATCTACCGTGATGATTACTATAACAAGGATACTGACAGAAAAGGTGTCTCTGAGATTATCATAGCTAAACAGCGTAACGGCCCGATTGGTACCGTAGAGCTGGCTTGGCTTCCTGAGTACACCAAGTTTGCTAATCTGGAACAATCACATAGAAATTATGAGTGAAAAAGCATGTTGCAAGCAACATGCTTTTTCATCAACTATTATTAAGCATCCTTGCAGAGCGTCTAATATTCCGGAAATTTCCCTGGAAATTAAAAAACTCCGAAGCCGAACTTCGGAGTTTCTCAAATCTTAAATAATTAGCCCTGAGAAATAGCTGAAACAGGACACTGTGCTGCGCAAGAACCGCAATCGATGCATGTATCAGGATCGATGTT
>JAILPB010000083.1 GCA_024690485.1 Butyrivibrio sp.
CTGGCCTAATTCGAAGTATGCTTGCCCGAGAGTGCAGTTTCAAAAACGCAGGCATAGCGGGCTATGTCGAGGCTTTTGGAACTGTGCTATCGAGTAAGCAGACAAGAATTTGGTCCAGTTATTTAAGTAACGATGTACTAGATCGCTAAAACGATAAAAAACAATAGATCAGGCAGGAGAAGGTATGGAAGAAGTAAAACGTTACGGGATTTTTGAGAAGACTTTTAAGGGGGAAACGAAGGGTAATCCCTATACGGACTACGAGATTTTTGGCGAGTTCAAGGGAGAGCATGAAACTAAAAAAGTGCGCGGCTTCTACGACGGCGACGGAAACTATGTGATAAGGTTTATGCCGTCCTTTGAGGGCAGGTACACTTATAGGATTTGGGGAAGCTTTAGTAGTAAAGCTACTGAAGGCAGCTTTATGGTACAGGCTGCGGCAGCAGGAGATCACGGCCCTATCAAGGTTAAGGATAAGTTCCATTTTGCATATGATGACGGCACGCCCTATTACTGCGTAGGCACAACCTGCTATGTGTGGGAGCTTAGGGACGATGCCTTAATTGAAGAGACCTTTAAGAGTCTTGAGGAGTCGGGCTTTAATAAGATCAGATTCTGCATTTTTCCAAAGCACTATGTTTATAACTTAACTGAGCCAAGAAGCTATCCGTTTGAGGGAACTCCTGTGGATAACTCCCTTATCACGCCGGAAAACTTCATGGAATATGACTACAAGACGACCGGCAACAATTGGGATTTTACAAGGCTTAATCCGGAGCACTTTAGGCACATTGAAAAAATCATTGGAAGATTAAGAAAAATGGGCATAGTAGCTGACCTGATCGTGTTTCACCCCTACGACAGATGGGGCTTTTCCAACATGGAGAGGGAAGCTGAGACAAGGTATCTTGACTACATAATAAGCCGCTTTTCAGCATATTCTAACGTATGGTGGTCCATGGCAAATGAATTCGATATTTTGCCAAACAGAGAGGACAGCGTTTGGAGCTACTACGGCAGGTTTTTCATGGAAAATGATCCTTACGATCATCCAAGATCTATCCACAATTGCCTCCGCCTCTTTGATCACAGCGAGGACTGGGTAACCCACGTAAGCTACCAGAGAGAGGACCTCTACAAAACCGCTGAGGAGACAGATGCTTTAAGGGAAAAATACGAAAAGCCCGTAGTTCTTGACGAAATCGCCTACGAAGGAAACATTCAGTGTGGATGGGGCAATATCTCCGGAGAAGAGATGGTAAGACGCTTCTGGGAAGGAGCCATGCGAGGTGGGTACCCCGGGCACGGCGAGACCTTCCTCTCAGATGACAATATCCTCTGGTGGTCCCATGGCGGAAAGCTCAAGGGCGAGAGCTGGAAGAGAGTAAAGTTTCTCCTTAGGGTTTTATCTGAGACACCGGGACTTGGCTTAAAAAGAGTTAAGGCCGAGTGGGACTGCGTAACTGCTGTACCTGAAAATGATGGGGTAGCGGCTGACACAGGCTATCGTATCGACTACTACAGCTTTATGAGGCCGTCCTTCAGGGATTTTGATGTGAAGGATGAAAAGGTGAAGGTCGAAGTCATCGACACCTGGAATATGACTATAAAAGACATGGGCGAGCACATAGGAAAGTTCCGCATAGACCTCCCGGGCAGAGAGTACATGGCAATCCGCTTTAGGAAAATATGATGTAGATTTTGAAATCCTCTTTATCATTTCGCTGATAAAGGGGATTTTTTTGATTAATTTCGCATGTTCCCTTTAGTCCTTTAATGTGTTACAATGACAAAGTGCATTTCTTATCAGTCTTGTAAATCACAATTTTTCACTACATTAAGGGGAGGAAGTATGACTACAGCGCAAATCGGAATCATTATTTCTATTCTGGTCTACCTTGCTATGATGCTGCTTGTTGGCTTTGTCAGCTCAAGGGATACCAATGATGTTAAGGACTTTTATCTGGGCGGAAGAAAGCTTGGCCCATTCGTTACAGCCATGAGTGCAGAGGCCTCTGACATGAGTTCATATCTGCTTATGGGAGTTCCCGGACTTGCTTATTTTTCAGGTATAGCAGATGCAGGCTGGACTGCAGTCGGCCTTATTGTGGGAACCTACTTAAACTGGCTTTTCACAGCAAGACGACTTCGTAACTACACAGAGAAGCTTGATGCTATCACAATTCCTGATTATTTCAAGAAGCGTTTCAGGGATAAGAGCAACGTGATATTGTGCATAGGGGCTGCTTTCATCCTGATTTTCTTTGTGCCCTATACAGCATCAGGTTTTTCAGCCTGCGGTAAGCTGTTTTCATCACTCTTTGGAGTAAACTATCAGCTTGCTATGATCGCATCGGCAGTAATCATCGTTGGTTATACAACTACCGGAGGCTTCCTTGCAGCATCCAAGACAGACTTTATTCAGTCAATCGTTATGACTGTTGCTCTTTTCTTTGTGCTTGGCTATGGCGTTATCTCTGCAGGTGGAATGTCAGCAGTTGTGGATAATGCAGGAAATCTTGCAGGATTCCTCAGTCTCAATGCTACTCATAATAACGTAACGGGCGCAGGCGATCCCTACGGTATTTTTAATAAGATAACAATGTTCTGCTGGGGACTTGGTTACTTTGGAATGCCTCATATTTTACTTAGATTCATGGCTATCAGAAAGTCTTCAGAGCTTAAGCTTTCAAGAAGAATTGCATCCGTGTGGGTTGTTTTCTCCCTTGGAATCGCAGTTATCCTCGGAGTTGTAGGTCGTGCCATGACTGAGGCAGGTGCTTTGGATAGCCTTATAGAAGATCCTACCAGCGCATCAAAAGCAGAAACACTTATAGTTGTTCTTGCACAGCAGATAAGCTCTCACAATTTCATTTTCGCACTTCTTGCAGGAATGGTAATTGCCGGAATCCTTGCTTCTACCATGTCGACAGCGGATTCACAGCTTATAGCAGCATCCTCCTCTGTTTCTGAAAACATCATTCAGGAAACCATGGGAATCAATCTCTCTGAGACAGCAGCCATGATCACTGCAAGAGCAACTCTTATTGCAGTTGCAGTATTTGGTGTGATTATCGCTTGGGATCCCAGTAGCTCTGTATTTGGAATCGTATCCTTTGCCTGGGCAGGATTTGGTGCGGTATTTGGACCAGTTATGATCCTCTCACTTTATTGGAAGAGAATAAACCGTTACGGTGTAGTTGCCGGAATGACAGCCGGTGGATCCATGGTATTTATCTGGAAATATCTTGTTCGTCCAAAGGGAGGTGTATGGGATCTCTACGAACTTGCTCCTGCATTTTTAGTTGCAATCATTGCCATAGTAATAGTAAGCTTAATTACACCGGCACCTGAAAAAGAGATTGCCGATGAATTCGATCACGTTGCAAAGATGTCATAAAGGACAGGTTTTGATGACCAAAATTGATAGAGCTTTTTTGGATAAGCATTACAATGAAAATATTTTTATGAAAAATAAGGAAAAGCTGTTGTCCGGTGATACGGGCGACAGCTTTCTTGCGCTTCCATAATTGGTATGATACGAGAAAAGAAGTGCTGGACATTATTCAGCTGTGGTGAACCCCTATTTATGGACAGCCCGGTTTTCATTTTGACAGTGAATTTTATGAAAATGAATGAAATCACTGTAGTCATGATCGTGTTGGAGCAGTGATATGTAGAAGTTTAGCATGAATCACTGTTAGCATATAGATGTATGGACAGTGAAATGGCAGGATTATTCATAAATCACTGTCTTTTCCTAAGGCATCAAGCAGTGAAAAAGATAAAAAGTTTGAAAATCACTGCCCATAAGAAATATTGTGACAGTGAAAAAGCTTTAAAATGAACAATTCACTGCCAATTAGAAGGTACTATGACAGTGATATTTTCAATAAAATAAAAATCACTGCTCATATACCAATTCTGTCTGACGAACATAAACCAAAAAACAAAGAAAAAGAGAAAAACCATGGAAGAAAAGAAACACAAAAGACGTGTACATTACTCGGGAAAATATCCCAAGAAATTTGAAGAAAAATATAAAGAGCAAAACCCTGAAAAATACGCAGACACTGTGGCACATGTAATAGCAAAGGGCTCAACTCCTGCGGGAATGCATATTTCAATTATGGTGCAGGAGATACTGGACTTCCTGCAGATTCAGCCTGGGCAGCAGGGACTTGACTGTACACTGGGCTATGGCGGCCACACAGGCAAGATGCTTGAGCAGCTTCAGGGAAACGGATGCATCTACGGCCTTGATGTGGATCCTATAGAGTCCAGGAAAACTGTGGAGAGGCTAAGGGCTGCAGGACACGGTGAGGACAGCTTCAAGTTCAGACTTATCAACTTTGCAAACATCGATAAAGTCGCAGAAGAAGCGGGAAAATTCGACTTTGTCCTCGCGGATCTTGGAGTATCCTCCATGCAGATCGATGATCCAAAGAGAGGGTTTTCCTATAAAATAGACGGACCACTGGACCTTAGACTTAATCCTAATCACGGAGAGTCAGCAGCAGAGCGCCTTCACAATATAACAAAAGAGGAGTTTATCGGCATGATGGTTGAAAACTCCGATGAACCCTATGCAAATGAAATTGCCGACAAGGTATTTTCACTTATGGCAAAGGGCCAGGCTATGGACACCACAACTGAGCTAAGGAAAGCCATAGAGGATGCCCTCTGGAAAGTTCCAAAGGAAGAGAAGCAGCAGGCCATCAAGAAGTCCTGTGCCAGAGTTTTCCAGGCTCTTCGAATAGATGTTAACAGTGAGTTTGAAGTGTTATATTCCTTCCTTGAAAAGCTCCCGGGAATCCTAAATCCCGGCGGAAGAGTCGCAATCCTGACCTTCCATTCCGGTGAGGACAGGCTAGTTAAAAAGTCCTTCAAGGAACTTAAGAAGCAGGGAATCTACAGCGATGTTTCTAGCGACGTAACCCGCCCCTCCGCAGAGGAGTGCAGGCTTAACCCCAGAAGCAAATCCACCAAAATGCGCTGGGCAATAAAAGCATAACAGTTTTCAAATTACGCCCGGTCCTTTAGGGAACCCCCTGTAGGACCGGGCTTTCTTTCTTGCACATACAAAACGGAGAAATATCTACCTCTAATTGGCTGACAAAGGTGATTGACTTTCGATATAGAAGTGATATCATAATGATATCAAATAGATGGAGGTACTTATTATGAGTAACAATATACAAGAAAAAGTAATGAATGGTCACAAAAATGGTTTTGCGATGCTTATGCTTTGGATTGCACTTTACATCGCAGCAATAGCACTGGTGGTTTACGGAGCAATGGGACTTGATGCTACCCCGGTACAGGGATCAAGCGTAGTAATATTTGTTGTAGGACTTATCTACGCATGTATCGGATGGTTCCCTTTCCTTGGACTTAAGGTTCTTAAGCCCGGTGAAGCACTTGTACTTACACTTTTTGGTAAGTATGTAGGAACAATCAAGGAAGACGGCTTCTATTATGTAAATCCTTTCTGCTCAGCAGTGAACCCTGCAGCAGAGACAAAGCTTGGACAGAGCGGTGACATCTCAGACAACGGTAAAGGAAAGCTGACAGCACTTGTTTCTGCAGGAAATGTCAACATCGAAGGTACAGGAATTCCAAACAAAAAGATTTCCTTAAAGGTTATGACACTTAGTAACTCTCGCCAGAAGGTAAACGATATCCTCGGTAACCCCGTAGAGATCGCAGTTGCAGTAATGTGGAAAGTTACAGATACAGCTAAGGCAGTATTTGCAGTAGATAACTACAAGGAATACCTTTCACTTCAGTGTGATACAGCTGTAAGAAACGTAGTTAAGCTTTATCCTTACGATGTTACAGAAAACATTGATACAACAGGCGACGGACAGGCAGATGACGGCAGCCTTCGCGGATCTACAGAACTTGTTGCTAACAAGATCATGGAAGAGATCCAGAGCAAGGTAACAGAAGCCGGTATCGAGATCGTTGATGCAAGGATCACATATCTTGCATATGCACCTGAGATTGCAGCAGCAATGCTTCAGAGACAGCAGGCTGCAGCTGTAGTTGACGCAAGAAAGCTTATCGTTGATGGCGCAGTAGGAATGGTTGAACTTGCACTTGAGAGACTTAATGAAAAAGAACTTGTCGAACTCGATGAGGAGCGCAAGGCAGCAATGGTATCCAATCTCCTCGTAGTTCTCTGCGGTAACCACGACGCACAGCCTGTGGTTAACTCAGGAAGCCTTTACTAATGGCTGAGAAGAAACAGGTACCCTTAAGACTTAGCGCTAAGTTATATGATGCTATAGCTGCCTGGGCAGAAGATGACTTTCGTTCGGTCAACGGTCAGATAGAATACCTGCTTACAGAATGTGTTAAGCAGAGGAAAAAAGACGGAAAATATGTATCCGAGACATTGGATGAAGCTCCGGAATTTGACATCAAGTGAGGCTAGAAAAAATGAGAGAATCAGATAATAAGAAACTATTTAAATACCTTGGATGGTCCTTTGGACTTGCATGGGCTATGCAGATAATTGCATGGAGGATTGCAGTAAGTGTTGGCGCGGGAAAAAGCGTAGCGCTGCCGATGATAACGCAGCCTATAGTTGCAGCGATGATGTTTGTGCCGCTACTTGCAATGATTCTTTCAGGCATAAAGGTTAAGGGAATAGGCTGGAAACCTAAGGTAAAAGGAAATGTCGGAACACTACTGTTTTCATGGTTTTCACCGGCTATCCTTTCAGCCCTTGGAGTAGGCCTGTATTTCCTTATCTTCCCGGGACACCTTGATCTTACAGGAGCAGCTCTTGTAGAAATGTCAGGACCTGAAGCTGTGGAACAGATGACACAGCAAGGAGTTACATTTCCTATGTATTTGACATTTTCAATAGTTTTACTTATCACCACTGTTCCTGTTATAAATGCGTTTCTGTCTGTTGGAGAAGAAGCCGGCTGGAGAGGATATCTTTATCCCGTCCTTAAGGAAAAATTCGGACAGACAAAAGGCCGCATAATAGGCGGAATAATCTGGGGAATGTGGCACTGGCCTCTCATCGTACTAATGGGATTTAAGTATGGAGCTGATTATTTAGGAGCACCCTTCCTTGGCTTACCGATATTTTGCATATCCCTTACATGCCTTGGAATCCTGTGCGACTATGTTTATGAAAAAACAGAGTGTATCTGGTACCCTTCAATAATTCACGGAGAACTTAATGCTGCAGCATCAATCGCACTTGTAATGGCTACATCCGAGACTGCTTCAGCAAGACTTCTTGGTCCTTCAGTACATGGACTTATAGCAGGACTCCCAATTATGATCTGTGCTATTTTACTTTTGATTCGCAGTCAGAGAAAGGAGACATTGTAATGATAGGAACAGTTCCGATTATATCGATTGTATTTATGATTTTGATGGCGGTAGTGATTGCAGCGATTCCGATAATACTGCTGGTGTATTTCCATAAAAAGGGCGCGGACATTGTACCGTTCTTTGTTGGCTGCGCAGTGTTTTTGATATTTGTTTTAATACTTGAGGCTATTGTTCATAGGATAGTTATTCTGGCTTCACCTGCAGGACCTGTTATTCAGGGAAGTGTTGTTCTTTCAGCGATATACGGTGGTATTATGGCAGGCCTCTTTGAGGAGATTGGAAGATTTACAGCTTTTAAGACAGTTTTAAAGAAGTTTCAGAATAAAGATATTAACGCTTTCATGTATGGAGCGGGACACGGCGGATTTGAGGCGGTAGCTATCTATTCACTCACAATGATAACTAATACAGTCATTTCCTTTATGATAAACAGCGGAGCAATTGATGCAATTACAGCCGCTGTTCCTGAGGAACAGCTTCCGACACTTATAGAACAGTTTAATACACTTTCCACAACGCCTTTCTACACTTTTGGATTGGGAGGTGTTGAGAGAATCCTTGCCATGACTTTTCATATAGAGTTATCGATACTTGTGTGGTTTGCAGCCAAGAATAAAGGAAAAGGCTACCTGCTTTTCCTCGCAATTTTCTTACATGCATTTATGGATGGAGTTACAGTGGTCATGTCCGGATCCGGCGTGAACGTAGTCCTGATAGAGGCTGTGATAGCAGTTTTGGTTATCCTCACAGCATTTGTTTCACGCAGAGTATGGGAAAAGAATTACAGAGCAGCTTAATGAAAAAAGGCATCAATTTACGGGTCATTCCGTAAGTTGATGCCTCATTTTTTATGGGAAAAATATTACTCATTAAACTTCTTTAGCTCTGATGCTGCAAGCGGCAGGGTAATGGCAAGTGAGAGAACATCGGCGCAGGCCTGTGTTATCTCAACTCCGCGGATTCCAAGGATTGCAGGAAGTATGAGGATAAGCGGGATAAAGAAAATTCCGTTCCTTGCAGATGATGTGATTGAAGCCTTAACACCTTTTCCTATGGACTGAAGCATCATGTTGGAAATAACAAGAGCGGCTCCAAGAGGGAGTGTTGCTGACTGGCATCTAAGTGCTACAGTACCAACTGCGATAACGTCAGCGTCATTTCTGAAAATTCCGATGACCTGAGGCGCAAATACAAAGCAGATGGCGCCAACAATAGTAAGGAATACGGTTGCGTATTTTACACAGAAGAAGTAGCCTTCCTTAACTCTTTTTAAAAGTCCTGCTCCGTAGTTAAAGGAGCATACAGGCTGATAGCCCTGACCAAAGCCAATGAGGGCTGACATAAGCATCATCATAACTCTGGTGGTTATGGACATACCTGCGATCGCTGCATCTCCGCCGAGGCTTCCTGCAGCTCTGTTAAGAAGGAGTGTTGAGATAGCAGCCATACCCTGACGGAAAAGTGAGGGAGCGCCGCCGTTTATGATCTCTTTTATGTAGTAGCCGTTTATATGTACGTTTGAGAGCATTAAGCGGATGTTTTCGCCGCGCTTACTTCCAATATAGAGAACGAAGAAGCTGGTGATCTGACCCGCGATTGTTGCGATAGCAGCGCCTCTTACACCCAGGTGGAATACAAAGATAAGAAGCGGGTCAAGTCCCATGTTCATCACAGCTCCGCACATAAGCCCAACCATGGCATACATGGCGCTTCCCTGGAATCTGAGCTGATTGTTGATAACGAATTGACCGATCATGAAGGGAGCACCAAGAAGGATTATTCTCATGTAATTCTGAGTATCCTCGAGGGTTGTTTCTGTAGCACCTATAAGGTAGGACAGATCTGTTACGAACAGATTTCCAACAATCGCAATGATAATACCGATAATTATAGCAAGGGCAAAGCCTGTGGAAGCCATTTCGTCAGCTTCCTTGTGTTTTCCTGCGCCAAGCATTCTTGATAAATAGTTCCCGGAGCCGTGGCCGCAGAAGAATCCAATGGCCTGAACCAGAGCCATAACTGTGAAAACAATTCCTACGGCAGCAGTTGCCTGAGTTGAGATTTTTCCTACAAAGAAAGTATCTGCGGTGTTATAGATAGCCGTAACCAGCATGCTGATAATAGTCGGAACCGACATCTTAAGAATCAGCTGTGGTACGGGAGTTTGCGTCATCATTTCCCGTCTGTTTGAATTCTGGTTGTTTTTCATTTTTTATTTCCTTATGTCTCGTTAGATTTGTAAATGTTTGGTTCAAAATACAATACTCTAAATAGTTAGTGTTTTTGTTATTTTGACGCCTATATCATTATATTCGCTATGAAATTTACATAATAGAGTTGACTTATGCCTGTGTTAGTGATACAAAGGATAAGAAGTTGATTTTTCGAGCACTACTATGGAGGTAGGAAAGATGAGGATTAGTAGAATTTGATTCATTAAGTTAAGACATTGAAGCCGATAGGCTTTTTTCGTTGCGCTTAGATTAGGGGAACATGTTCCTCTTATTTGTGAATCATATCTATCTAAATCCAGTCTGATACTTTCCGGGTCTGTGCTTTTTTTGTTGGAAAAAAACGACTTCGTTTTTTTATGTCAAAAGCACTGATAAAGCTGTAGAGCAGAAAGCAGTTCTGCGTTTCTGCAATTCCCGTAAGAAGACTAATTGGATTATTGTGATTAAAGGCGCGACGGTAAGAATACTGCCTGTTTTTGTGCTATAAGAAAGCAGGCGAAGGTTAGAGGAGGGAGAATGCCTAATAAAATACTGATTAGTGCAGAAAACATAACCCAGACTTTTGGAGAACAGACCGTTCTTGATTTTGATAGATTTTATCTGTATCAGGGTGAAAAAGTGGGACTCGTTGGAGTAAACGGAGCTGGAAAGACCACGCTTCTCAGGATTCTTTCCGGGCAGGAGGAGCCATCTTCAGGAAAGGTGGTGATGAACTGCGATCCTTTTTACTTTGAACAGTTTGCGACAGATGATAACTACCAGGATGCCGATTATTCCGAGGCGGGACGCATGGGCGTTGCAGAGCAGATGTGGCAGGAAAAAGTAAGCGGAGGAGAGAATACGAGAATCAGGCTTGCGCAGCTTTTTTCAAGTCAGAATGCAGTAGCTTTTCTGGATGAGCCCACGTCAAACCTTGATAGCGCAGGAATTGAGCTGTTAAAAAAGAGACTCTCCGAGATTGAGACCATGGTTTTGATAAGCCATGACAGAGATCTCTTAAACACAGTCTGCGACAGGATAGTTGAGATATCCTTTGGGAAAATCACAAGCTTTAACGGCAATTACGACGATTATCTTGAACAGAAGGAACTTCAAAAGCAGACACAGTACGCCGAGTATGAAAACTACCAGGCAGAAAAACAGAGGCTTCAGAGCGTTTATGCTGAGAAAAAGGCTAAGGCAAAAAAGGTTGAAAAGAGGCCATCGAAGCTTTCAGCAAGTGAAGCCAAGGCCATTGCTCTTTGCGGTAACAGAAAACCCGAAGATAAGGCAAGGAGCATGGAGAGAAGCGCGGCCAATGTTTTAAAGCGCATTGAACATATGGAGGTTAAGGAAAAGCCAAAGGAAGAGCCGTCCATAAGACCGGATTTCAGGCTCACCAATCCGCCCCAGAACCCGATAGTTATAAGGGGCGAGCACCTGACCTTCGGCTACGACGACAAGCTGATTTTTGATGATGCGGATTTCATAATTAAAAACCGGGAGAAAATTGCCCTGGTTGGAGAAAACGGTGCAGGAAAGACAACTTTAATTGAGCTTATCAACAAACAGCAGGGCGTGTATGTGGTTCCCGGCGCAAAGATTGGCTATGCAAGACAGAACATGTCCCAGATTGACATGAATAAAACTGTTCTTGAGAATGTGAGAAATGTCAGCATCCAGTCAGAGAGCATCGCAAGGATCATTCTGGCGAGACTTCTTTTGACGGAGAGAGATATTCAGAAAAAGGCATCCGAGCTTTCAGGCGGAGAGAGGATGAAG
>JAILPB010000023.1 GCA_024690485.1 Butyrivibrio sp.
ATGGCTGGCTGCAAGTATCCGTAAGTGATAAGTCTATGTACCTGAAAGCCACTATAAACAGATGCATTAGTTGCGCTTAAGATGTCTACAAGCCTTCCTCCGCCTGTCAGCGCGATCATTATAATATTATCCTCATGTGAATATATCAGATTAAATATGAAAACAACTGCCATAATGGCATTAACGCCTGATGCGAACCTGTTATCTTTTGTTTCAGACATTTTCCCTCCCAAAGCAGTCCCTTTATCAAGTTTATAAACCACAGTATTTATAGGACAGCCCTAAAATATTATGGGCTACTAATCCCCATTGACTTCAAGTCGTAAAGAACCGTCCCACTGACTATTCACATACCAATTATCCCAAAAAACAATCCGGCGTTTCTTTGATTCCTCTACACATACAGAGGGCTGATGAAGGTCCGGTGTAGGATAAAGGCTTTCCATCGATGTCGGTGACGCTGCAGCCTGCTTCCATGGCGATGAGGGCTGCTGCCGCATAGTCCCAGATCTGGAGCTTTAATTCGAAGTATAGACCGGTCCTTCCGATTGCGACGCAGCACAGATCCCAAGCAGCTGTTCCGGATCTCCTTAGGTCGACGCACTTTGGCAGGAGCTTTTTTGCAATTTCAAAGGATCTGTCCCTAAGGTCCTCGTAATATGGTGATGTTCCAAAGGCTGCCAGCTGGTCTGAGAGAGGAGCTTCGGAGGACATTATCTTTTCTCCGTTCATGTAGGCTCCCTGACCTGCTGCCGCAGAGAACATCATGTCGTCATAGGGATTGTAAACTACCGCCATGTATGGATGGCCATCCTTCAGAAGTCCCACAGATATTACTGAAGGTCTGTATTCATAGATAAAATTGGATGTTCCGTCGATTGGATCGATAACGAAGCAGTATCCGCTTGCCATCTTAGAAGAGAAAACATCCTGTCCGTCTTCTTCGCCGAGAAACTCTGCCTCAGGTAAAATTCCCTTTAACCTTTCCACAAGGAATCTCTGAACTTTCTCATCAGTTTCTGTTACAAAATTCGCATGGCCGGATTTCTCCATGATCTTTGGGCGCTTTGCCGTAAGTAATATGTTTCCGGCCTCTTTTACTATTGCAATTATTTCATCCAGTGTCATTTTAATGTTCAAATCTCCTTACTACTTTCCTCATGTTTTTGCTTAGTCATTAATAATAATACAATAAAATATGACTTCTTGGACGAAAACAAGGAATATCGTCCAAGAATCCTGCGTTCCGCAGGATACGCCCCTCGCTTTGCGAGGACCTAGTCCAATACGAATATCGAATTTCTGATGAAATTCAATATTCTATACAATAGAAAAGGCGCACAATCCGCTAAGATTGTACGCCATATCTTTCCTGACACTTTTATCACTCTTTTACACCACCGATTGTAAGACCGGTAACGAAATATCTCTGCAGGAACGGATATAAACAAACAATAGGAAGCATTGTTGCAACCGTAACTGCTGCACGAATAGTTATAGGTGTGATTGTGTTGGCACTGTTTTTTGCGCTGTCAGCACTTCCGCTCTGCTGCATAACTGATGAAAGCAGCTTCATAAGCTCGTACTGAAGTGTGGTGTACTCTGTTTTCATACGGTTGTAGAGCATTGCATCAAACCATGAATTCCACTGCCATACAGCAATGAACAGAGCAACTGTTGCATATACAGGCTTACTCAGAGGAGAAATGATATCCTTGAAAATTGTGAAGTATCCTGCACCGTCAAGCTGTGCGGACTCTTCCAAACTTTCCGGAATTCCCTCCATATAGGTTCTCATAACCAGCATATTGAAAGCACTGATCATACCGGGAACCCAGTATACATGGAATGTTCCTGTAAGACCAAGGTTCTTATACAGAAGGAAAACAGGGATCATTCCACCGTTTACATACATTGTAATAACCCAGAATAATGACAGCTGTGACTTGAACATGAACCTTTTACGGCTTACTACAAATGCAAGAAGCGCATTGGCAAAAAGTGATGTTACTGTTGCTACAACTGTTCTTAAAACGGTGATCTTGGCACCAGTCCAGATATTCTGCATTGCAAATACTGTCTGGTAGTTCTTAAGAGAGAACTTGCGGGGCCATAGATATATTCCGCCTCTTACAGCATCAATACCGTCGTTAAATGATAACGCTACAGTATTGAGAACAGGGTAAAGTGTTATTACTACAAAAAGGAACAGGAACACTACGACAAATATCCCAAATATGGTGTCGCTTATTGGTTTTCTTACTCTATACTCTTTCTCATTCATCGTCTTGCTCCTCCCTTAGAATAATCTCTGCTCGCTATATTTTTTTGCAATAGAGTTAGCTATAACGATGATCGCAATACTTACAGCACTCTTAAACAATCCCGCAGCAGTACCGAGGGAGTAGTCGTTCTGTGAAATACCCCATTTGAGTACATAGATATCGATAGTCTGTGATACAGACTGTACAAGTCCATTTCCAAGCAGATACTGTACTTCAAATCCTGCATTCAATACATTTCCCACGTTCATGAGAAGGAGTATCAAGAATGTAGGTTTAATGCCGGGGAAGGTAATATATCTGATCTTTTGTAATCTGTCTGCGCCATCAATGGAAGCTGCTTCATACAAAGCAGGGTCAATAGCTGTGATAGCTGCAAGATAGATTATTGCATTCCATCCTGTCTCCTTCCAGCAGTTTGCAAATGCAACTATAGGCCAGAAATACTTGGGATGTGCAAAAAAGTTGATTGCCTGATCAATGAATCCGAATCTCATAAGCAGATCGTTTATGATACCTGTTGAAGACAAGGATACATGAAGAATACTTGTAACAACGATCCATGATAAGAAATGCGGAAGATATGATATTGTCTGAATGGGCTTCTTGATCCATGCCCTTCTTACTTCATTTAATACAATCGCAAATAAAACTGCCATTATCGTTGTGGTTACAAGATTAATGACACCCATTGCGAAGGTATTTCTAATTACCTTTATAAATACTTCATCTTCGAAAAGGAATCTAAACTTATCAAGTCCAACAAACTTTGAACCAAAAATACCGTTCTTTGGTTTATAATTCTGAAAAGCCATTAACCAGCCTGTCAAAGGCCAGTAATAGAATATGATACCGTACACAACAACTACAAGAGATACACCAATAAGGAACTTCTGGTGCTTCATTTCTTTAAGTGTGGCCTTCATATCCATTTTTTTACGTGTTTTATCCCGGGCCATAACTCCACTCCTATTACTATTTTCTCAAGCATATTTCCAGTATTTTTCTATAAAAAAGGCAGCAACATTGTCTGCGCCGCAGTTGCTGCCTTTTCAAAATACTATTTTTTTAGCTGTCTATTACTTAAATGTATCAAGGATCTCCTGCATCTCGCCGAGGAAGTCCTCAGGCTTGCATGCATTGTAAGCATCCATGTACTCAGCCCAGCCCTTGTCAAAGTCTTCAGCCATAACTACCTTAGGAAGCCACTCGTGCTTGCACTCGCCCATCTTTGCCCAAGCTACACCACCGGGTGTCTCTGTTGTGAAGTTGTTTGAGTATGAGTACATAGGGAACCAAGGTCCATTTGTTTCCTGTACGGAACCGATCATCTGAGGATATGTTGTTACGCCGTATGCATCGAAGCATGCCTTAAGAGGCTCTGCCATGTCATGCATGAATTCTGAAGGCTGCTCTTCAGGCTTGTTAGCATTCTTTCCATCATCAGATGTTCCATGCCACTGAGGGAAGTATGAATACTGACATCTGTGTGAAGCCTGATATGCTGTGTCTGCCCAGTTAAGTCTCTGCTCGTCTGTACGATAGAATAATCCGTCATCATCTACTTCGTAATCTACGCCCTTAACACCCCAGAATCTGAGATCATGGAGTTCCTGATCCATAGCACAGTCTACAAGGAACTTGAATGCCTTATCGGGATCCTTACAATCTTTTGTGATAGCAATACCTGAAGCCTGGTTAACTGTGTCATCATATGTATGCCATCTGTTCTCCATACCAGCTTCTGTTGTAAGTCCGAGAGGAACATAGTTGCAGCCCTTCAAATCAAGGCCTGTCTGCTTGTAAGAATCGTTTACGTTGTTAGCGAAATCCCACCACTGGTCACACATACCAAGTACACGACCTGTTGAAAGCTTAGCGATGTACTCATCATATGTCTGTGTGAATGACTCAGGATCTACCATGCCCTTCTTGTACTCTTCGTTGAGCTTCTTTAAGTATGCGATAGTATCATCAGATGTGTTGTAATCCTTGATTGTCATGTCAGTCTTGTCAACGATTACAGAACCATCATTAGGATAGCCTGCAAGGAACTGACCTGCGTTCTCAAGACAGAAGTATCTCCAGTCTTCGCAAAGAATTGTGTAAGCAATGTTCTCTGTACCATCTTCCATTGTAGGATTAGCTGCGATGTAATCCTCGATAAGCTGGAAGTACTCATCAAGTGTCTGAATCTTCGGATATCCGGCCCACTCAAGAACTCTAACCTGAATCCAGAATGCTTCGTCATTATGTGTTGTTGTCTTGGTCTCACCCTTTGTGTTTCCGAAAGGATTGATCCAGTAAATATGTCCATCAGGCTGACGGAACTTCTCCCACTCTTCCTCTGTGAACCACTTCTCCTTGAATTCAGGATACTGGTCGATGTAATCATCAAGAGGAACAAGTGCATCAGCATCGATCAAAAGATTCATTTCATCAGAATCGATGAAGTCAGGATACTCACCGCCAGCGATAAGTGTACCTGTTGCCTCAGAAGCTGTCTGACCTGTAAGCCAAGTCTCTTTAACCCTAACCCCGTACTTGTCAGCAATCATCTGAGCAATTTCGTTATCATCGTTGATCTCTGATCCCGGCATTGTGATGAACATTGTGAAATCAGTTACCTCGCCAGATGAGGTTTCAGCAGTATCAGCTGCGCTTTCTTCTGCGCCATCTGCTGCTGTAGTGTCTTCGCTCTGTGTGGTCTCGCCGCCTGCTGGTGTAGTATCAGCAGCCTTGTTTCCACAACCGGCAACTACAGATGCCATCATAATGGCACTTAAAAATAGTGATGTTGCTTTTTTTAGTTTCATTGTTATCCTCCCATCTTTTCTTCCCCTAAAAAGGGATACTTTCTCTTAATGTCTAGTTTAAAACTAACTGCTTTTTCTAACCCCCTACAAAGTCAAAATAAAAACAGGACAAATTCTAGGAATTTATCCTGTCATATTTTTAATCGTTAATTCCGCTTCCGTTTTTCCTGTATTTGGAAGGGGTACATCCCTTTATTGCAATGAATTTATTGATGAAATAGTCCGTGTCGTGGTAGCCCACATTTTCCGCAATGAGTCCTATTTTTTCGCCGGATTTAAGGAGCATGGAAGCTGCCTTATTTATCCTGACAGAATTCAGATATTCCCTGAAGGACATTCCATATTGTTTGCGGAAAAGCTGACCGAGGTAAGAACTGTTTATGTAGTATTTTGCAGCAAAGTCCTTGAGGGTGATGTTCTGAGCATATTTCTCATTAAGTTCTTTTTCTATGTCACGAAGAACTCCCTTGGAAACAGAACTTCTAAGACTCACCAGGTACTCTGCGTATTCATGAGCAAACTGCTTAAGATGCAGCATTGTTCCCATCTTGGTTCCGTTTGTAAGAATATTATCAGAGATGTACATCATGACAACTTCCTGATTAATACTCTCATCCAGCTCCACCGCCAGGTGAAGGAGTCTGAAAACCACATAGTTCTTGTTAACGTTAATAGCTCTCTCAGATAAAGCCACGCCATCCTCATCAACTTTTCTAAAAAGCTCATCTACGCTTCTGTTAATCTCTTCACTGTTGTTGTGCTCTATGCCTGATATGAGGCTATCGAGCTCAGCCTTAAAGAGAACCGTTGCACACTCTGCCTTATCGTAGCTGTCCAGGGTCGGAGTATATCCCCCCTGAACTATGCGCTTTTTACTTTTTACCTTTTCTATGGCATCTATAAGCCCCTTGGCGCTAACGGGTTTAAGCAGATAGTCAAGAGCCTCATATTTTATTGCAGACTGGGCATATTGAAAATCGTTATAACCGCTCAGTATGACAAAATATGCAGAGGAAATCCCCTCCTCACGAACATTCTGAAGCAGCTCAATTCCTGTCATTACCGGCATTTTGATATCAGTAATGACCAGGTCATAATCCCCCTGCCTTAGATATTCCAGAGCTTCTTCCCCATTTGAAGCCTTGGTTTCTATAGTGCACCCATAGCTTTCCCAATCGATAAGAACAGTCATACCTTCCAGTATGAAAGGCTCATCATCAACCAACATCACCTTCAACATCGTTTTTCCTCAGCTTATCCGTAGGAACTGTGATAGTAATATAGGTTCCCACACCCTTCTCACTTTCAAGATTAAAGACGGCTGACAAGTCTGTACTCATACGGAGTCTCAGACAAGCATTCAGCATACCCACATGCGTACCCTTCTTAACATCTTCCAGCGTACAATTATTCATCCTGTCATTTAGATACATGACCTCTTCATCCAGCATTCCGCTTCCGGTATCCTCTATCTCCATGACAAGAGAATCCTCATTTTTGTAAACCCTAACATAAATATAACAAGCAGCTGTTTTGCCTTCCATGCCGTGAACGCAGGCATTTTCAACGAAGGTAACCAGCGTAAGTTTCGGAACCAGATAGTCTGCGCAGTCATCCCTGACATTTACCTCAAACTTAAGCTTTTCACCAAATCGGTATTTCTGTAGTTCCAAATAGGACTTGATGAAAACAATCTCCTCCTCAATGGTTGATCTGTCCGTTGACCAGCTTACGTTCTGCCTAATAAGTAGTGCCAGCCTCTCGATCATTGACGCAGTCTCTTTTTCACTTTTTATAAGACTTCGCATTCTGATATTTTCCAGCATATTAAAGAGGAAATGAGGATTTATCTGGGAATGAAGTGCCGACAATTCTGCGTTTTGCCTTGCAAGTTCCATTTCCTGCCTCTCAAGTCTGGCTGTATAGTTTGTTTTGATAAGAGAATTTAGCCTCTCAACCATTCGGTTGTAACCCCTAATCAGAAGGCCTATCTCGTCTTTTCCGGCATCCTCTACATCTATTCCCTTGTTATTATCGATATCCGCTTCATCAAAAGCCCGGGATATTTTATAAAGTCTCACAGCAAAGGATCTGTTGATAAACCTGATCAGCACTATTGGCGCCAGAAGGTTTAGCAAAACGAGGAGGAAGATAATCGCTTGATGATCCTTTATTATCTTCTTAAAATCACTCTCGCTTCCTGATACGACGATCCTGAGGTTCCTGCCATATATATCCCAAGGCTCCTCCAGATCTATATCCACATCTTCGGGGAGGTCCTCATAATCCACGTTGATACTTTTTTGCAAAGGACTTGATAAAAGAATCCTGTCACCTTCGCACAGATACACGTCGTACTCGTAGGTCATGGCCTTCATCTTGCGCTGAAGCACGCTGAAATCCAGGTCCACATAAACCATCATGTTTCTGTCATACCAGGAGTAGTTGTCCAGCATTCTTATTACGGCAACTCTCTTTTTATTGGAAATATTCTTGATTGAATCCTGTGGATAATAAAAAACCACAACGATAGAACTCTTTGATGCAAGAATATCCTCCCAACTGATATACTTTAGATCCTTTATGTTGTAGAAATTTCCTCCGTTTATGATCCCGCCGTTGTCGCTACAAAGAATAATGCTGCTAAGGGCTGATTCCCTTCCGCCATCCAGCGGTTTTATCTTACTCTCGGTGATCTCGAATCTCTTTTCATAAAAATCGTAGGGCGACTCAAAATCATCATCCAGAAACTTATAAATATCCTCATCCAGGTATATCTTGTTGATGGCTGTGACTGCTTCATCAAAGGAGCTGTTTACCAGATAGCGAACCGAATCAGCAACGCTCCTCATTCGGTACTCTTCTTCCCTTTTTTCATAATGCTCCAATAGCCCAAATACAACACCGTCTGTCAGAAGAAGCGGCAAGATCATACATATCGCATAGACCAGGATAAGCTTGTTTTTTATACTAAGATCATTAAGCCAGCCATTTATCAGCTTGCTTAGTTTCATTTTCGATCGCATTCCATGTCCCCAAGTGAAACGAAAAAACCTGATATATTACAATACTACTGTAACATATCAGGCTCTATAAACTCTAAGGTATAATTGTCAAAAATGTATCAATAATTGCGAACGTTATTTCGCTTTTATATAGACGGATTTTTCGCACCTGCCGTCCCCATGGTCCACTTTGCTCCATCAGATTTTATTCGCCATAAAAAAATCACTGATTGTATTAAGGAGTTCCTCTTTCTGGGTCGTCTTTAAAAGATATCCGTTAGGCTTAAGGCTTACAACCTTCATTACGCTCTCCTTGTCGCCCTTGCCGGTAAGGAAGAATACCGGTATATCTGAGGTATTCATCTCGCTCTTTATCA
>JAILPB010000072.1 GCA_024690485.1 Butyrivibrio sp.
CTGACGGCTTTATCGCAGATGCCATAGAGCGAGTAGTTGCAGAGTCCGGCGCAAAAACTGAAGATGCCAGATACTGTCAGGCTGATGACTTTGACGGAGACGGAGAGGAAGAAGCCTTCGTATTTGTGGGATCTGAAGTTGATGAAGCATGGCAGTCCTGCGAAGGCGACGTATATTTTGTTACCAAGGATAAATGTGAGAACTTAAAAAATGGCAGTTTCTATGCCTACGAAGAAGGCACGATCAGGGTATTTGATACAGGTTCAAAGAAGTTCATCGGATTTAGTGAAGTCTATGCCACAGCTTCTCCAACTAACCTTTACTATGTAGAAAACGGCGAAGCTAAGGAATCAATTGTTTCAGGAATCGGCTCATTTTTCATACCTGATTATATAGACGGCTACTGCATTAACCTTGATTCCTACGACAATCTCGGGTACTTTGCAGATGGTGAAGAAAACTTCTCAGGCCACACATGGAAAAACTACTATTTCTATTATGATGAGACTATAGGCGATTTCAAGGAATATGTAGGCCATGACATCACTGAGGATGAGTTAAACGAAGCCTGCAACATGGACCTTACAGGAGAAATCAGAAGTGAAGGCTACGAAATAGATTCCATGTTTAAGAGAGATAACGGAATCTATCACGTAAACTACTCTATGAGAACAGATAATGAAGATGGATCCTATGAAGTGGAATACGGTAATGCCACATATAACGCCAATACCGGTGAGTTTATTCAGGTATGGGATCCCGATAAAAAAGACTGGAAATCCTCTAATTACGGCGGAACTATCCTTAAGACCATTACAGAGTGAAACAATATAGCTTAAACAAATAAAAACACTAAGGTTTTCCTTATATAGTAAACTACGCGGCATAGGGCTTATAATTGTAAGTGGATTTCATGGATTTTAGAAAGGAAAAGTCCGGCTATCTCAGCGAGAGCGGACTAAATAAAGAAGAAAATGGATATAAATTATATTTTGGAACAATCGGGAATACCGCTTCTTCTCACTGCAATAGCTATCTATTATGCAGTAAGACTTCTGGTATTTAAAGATTATGAAACAGTAAGAGGAAGAGGTAAGGATGCCCCTAAGGATATTGATGCATACTGCAAAAACGCAGGACTTGTGATCATTTTCTTTGCCATATCAACACTTGTTATGGCAGTGCTTGTCCTCTTTAACCCTGTGATAGGATTTGCACAGATCCTCATATGTACCATAATCATGGTTGTATTATGGAAAAAACTTACAGATAAGTATTCATAAAAGAGATTACCGAAAGAATATGTATTATGCTCTAGCCGATTTTGAGCGAAGCGAAACGAGGCGTAAGCGGAATACATATTCTTATAGGATTTTAGTGTATTAAGGAAAGTTTATGAAATATTCCGTTTTATTAGTCGATGATGAGGAAGATGTTTCTCAGACAATAAAGAGAAAACTTGATTGGGAATCCATTGGTTTTGAAGTTCCCGAATATGCACATAATGGCCTTGAAGCCTTGGAAAAAGCCGAGGAAAAAACTCCTGACGTTGTGATGACAGATATCCAGATGCCCTACATGACAGGACTTGAGCTGTCAAAACGCCTAAAGGAGCTCTATCCCGGAATCAGGATCATCATTTTTTCAGGATATGATGAATTCGAATATGCAAAAGAGGCCATAAGACTTGAGGCGGAGGAGTATATCCTAAAGCCCATAGACGCCGGGGAGCTTAAGAATGTATTTGAGAGAATCCACGAATCCCTTGATAAAGAAAGGGATGAGAGACAAAACCTTGAAAAGCTTACCAATTACTATATGGAATCACTGCCTCTTTTACAGGAGGATTTTTTTGCTGCCCTTCTTGATGGAAAGGTAGATGTTAAACACATCTCAAAGTACTTAAAGGACTACCAGATAGAACTAAATGGCCCCTACTACTGCGTTGCCATAATCCACACAAGTACATCGGATGTGCCTGAAGAAATAAGCCACGTCCTTTTGTCAGTATCTGTAAGGAGACTGGCACAGGAGAGGGTGACAGACAGATGGAATGTGAAGTTCTTTTCATACCTTGGAAATACTGTGGCTATAGCCCAGTTCCCATCTGAAGAGGACATAATCAGATTTACTGATGAGTGTGATCGTTTCTGCAGGCTTGCACTTAGCGTTTGTAAGGCCACTGTTACTATCGGAATCGGAAACCTTGTATCAAGCGTTGAAGGAATAACCAGATCCTATGCAGGTGCAAAGGATGCGCTTTCCTACAGAGTTTTATATGGCACAACAAAGGCAATAAACATCTCCGAGATAGCACCAAGGACTGTAAGTAAGACAGAATTTGAGCCTGTTACGGATTTTCATGACATATTTAAGAAGATAAAAATGGAAGATACCGACGCCCTGTGTGCTGCAGTTGAGAGCTACGTTGCTGAGAGCACAAAGGGGCAGATGTCTGTTCAGGACTACAAGTTTTTCGTAATCGACATAATCAGTGAGCTTTACAGATTCATGAAGGGCAATCAGATTGCCCCGGAAAACGTGTTTACAGCAGGAGAAGACGTGTATGATACGGTTTCTCAGCTTGAAAAGGGAGAATTAACAGCGTGGCTTAAGGAATCCTGCCAGAAGCTACAAAACCTCCTTAGAGAGAAGAGAACCGATACCACCAAATCCTTTGTGGGAAAAGCCAAGGAGTATGTGGAGGATCACTACGCAGATCAGGATCTGTCAGTTGATAGGATCTGCGCTGAGCTTGGAGTCAGCAGTGCATATTTTTCCACAGTTTTCAAAAAGGAAACAGGAAAGACTTTTGTTACATATCTGACGGACTATCGCATGGAAAAGGCGGTAAGACTTCTTATAGAAAAAGACGAGAAAACCTATGTTATAGCGCAGCAGGTGGGATATGCCGATCCCAACTACTTTAGCTATGTTTTCAAGAAACAGTTTGGCACGTCACCTTCAAAGTACAAGCAGGGGCAGGTTAACTGAGGTTTATTTAAAATCCAAAGGTTACCGGGCAATTATACGTGGAAAATAAGAGCTTAGGATTAAAGGAAAAACTGAATAATTTAAAGAGGAATCTGACCTTCAAAAGAGGGCTCCTCAGACTCTACCCAAGAAGCATACAAGCTACCGTTTTGATCGCATTTACACTGGTATCTTTCCTTAGTATGCTTTTTTTGGGTCTTACCATGTATCAGAGATTTGAATCAAGATCCAGACAGATGATGACTGAGAACTCTACGCAGCTCCTTACCCAGGCTGTTAGTAGCATGGAAGATTACCTTAGGAGCATGCGAAGAATCTCCGATGCCATGTACTACGACGCCATCAAGGACATGGACCTTGCAAAAGACAATGTAGGAAACGAAATGAGCCTTTTATATGAGGCAAATAAGGATAATCTGGTGAGTTTTGCCCTATACACAGATAATGGAAAGCTTCTTAGTGCAGCACCCATCGCCGTGGAGAAGGAAAACCCCAAAGTTACAGAGCAGGTCTGGTTTACGGACGCTCTTTCACGAATGGATAATCTCCATTTTTCAACTCCCCATGTACAGAATCTGTTTTTAAACGACACAGACCTTAGATATTACTGGGTAATATCCCTTAGCAGAGCCGTTGAACTTAACTTTGGCGGAAAACCTGCTCAGGGTGTACTTCTTGTAGATATGCGCTATGACACCATTGAGCGCATGCTGAAGGAAGTTAATGATGTTACAAGTGGTCAGTACGTTTATCTTGTAAGCGGAAACGGCCAGATAATCTATCACCCAAGACAGCAGCAGATAAACACAGGGATTTTTCAGGAAAATGCCGCAAAACATGCTGCATATGATGACGGAGCTTACGAAGAAAAATTTGGATCAGAGAAGCGAATGGTTGTAGTTGATACAGTCAGCTACACAGGATGGAAACTTGTAAGTGTAACACCTATAAAGAGCTTGTATCTTGGTCTTAACAGTACCAGATACTTCGTGATCATGGTTGTCTGCCTTGCAATCCTTGTAATGATCATAATGAACCGAATGGTTACAATCGGCGTTACAGGCCCTCTTATGAAGCTTAATAACTCAATTAAAAATCTGGAAGCCGGTAACACCGACAGCAAGATCTACATCGGCGGATCAACAGAGGTTGAGCACCTTGGACGGACGCTTCAGAGATCTATGGACGAGATCAACAGGCTTATGAAGGATATTGTCATAGAGCAGGAAGAAAAGAGAAAGAGCGAGCTGGATGCTTTGCAATCCCAGATAAATCCTCACTTTTTATATAACACTCTGGATTCAATCGTATGGATGATCGAGGGTGAGCACTACGATGATGCGGTATTTATGATAACTCAGCTGGCGAGCCTTTTCAGAGTCAGCCTCAGCAAGGGAAGAACCATAATTCCCATTGAGGATGAGCTTAGGCATGCTGAAAACTACATGAATATCCAGAAGATCCGCTTCAAAAATACTTTTACAATGAATTATGAAATTGACCCTGAGATCAAGGACTACCTTACAGTTAAGCTGATCGTTCAGCCAATCCTTGAAAATGCCATATATTACGGCGTAAAAAACATGGATGAGGATGGAGAGATCACCCTTAAGGGGTACCTGAAGGATCAGGATATTTTTATAGAAGTTATAGATAACGGCTTTGGAATTCCTACGGATAAGGTTAAATACCTGTTAACGGAGGATAAAGAAGTCAGCAAAAACGGCTCAGGAGTTGGGCTTATAAACGTGCATAAGAGAATTCAGCTTCGCTTTGGGGAAAGATATGGTCTCACCATCGAGAGCGAGCCTGATGAAGGCACAAAAGTTACAATACACCTTCCGGCAATTCCTTATACTGAAGAAAACAGGGAGAAACTGGAGAAAGGAGGCGTAGCCGATGAAGAAAGATAGAGACTACACCTTCCTTGTTATAGTCCTTGCTCTCATTGCAACTGCAGTGTTTTCCGCCTATGCCATGATCAGAAGCAATTATAATGACGGTAAATATCATGTATCTGTAATCGTGGAAAATAGCGGTGATGAGAGACTTGGATCCTTTAAAGCAGGGGTTGAGACAGCTACTGCGGATTACAACATTCAGCTGGACTTTGTAGGTACATCAAATTTCAATGACCTTGATGAGGAAATGAGAGTTATAAACGGAGCTGTGTCAGATGGCGCAGATGCTGTTATAACAGAGCTTGTTTATAGCGAAGGCACAGAGGATATCATCAAAGAGATCAGTAACAAGACTGTTCTGGAGCTGGCTTTTTCTGATGCAGATTCAGATGTTGACGTGGAAGGCAAATATGCAGTTATTTCACCGGATAATTACGAGCTTGGAAGAGCTCTCGGAAACGAGGTAATACTAAGGCATCCGGAGGATCTAAACAGTACTACTATAGGAATCCTGGCAGGAAGATGTTCCAAGGAAAGCCAGATAGAGAAGCTGGAAGGACTTAGGGATGTCTTAGAGCAGAAGGGTGCAAAGATTCTATGGCAGGATGAGTACACAAATCCTGAAGAAGAGAGAAAATCCCTTGCACAGATTTATGGCGAAAAGAGAGTTGATGTCATGGTCGCCTTAGATGACGGGGAACTTTCCAGAGCTGCAGAGCTTTCAATGGAGCTGCCTGCAAAGCCTGAAATCTATGGTGAGGGAAGTTCTATTAAGAATATAGCTTATCTGGACAGAGGACTTGTGGAGAGCATAGTGGTTCCTGATTATTTCAGAATGGGATATCAGAGCGTGGAAGCAGTTTCCCAGAAGATAACCCATAAACTTGCGCCCATGACGGACGAAACCGTGTATTATAGAATCATCAACAGAAATAATATGTTTGATGAGGAAAACCAGAGATATCTGTTTACGGTAGCAGAATAAAACGAGAAGGATTGGAAGTGTCATATATGACAAGGAGTGTTAAAAAGAGACTTGGCCTTATGCTGTGCCTTATAGTGATGGTATTCACGGTTTCAGGCTGTGGACATAAGGGAAGAAGTAATAACGACACAATAAAGATCGGAGTGTGCGTATATGATCAATACGACACTTTCCTTACACAGCTTATAAACAGCTTTGATGCAGAGGTGGAGAATGACGTTTTGGTAGAATATGTCTATGCTTCGCAGAATCAGTCCACTCAGAATGACCAGGTTCAGAGCATGATTGAAAAGGGCGTAGACGTACTATGTGTTAATCTTGTTGATAGAACTGCCCCGACTACAATTATTGATCTTGCAAGGAAAAACGATGTTCCGATCATCTTTTTCAATAGGGAGCTGGTTGAAGAGGATCTCATGCAGTGGAGTAAACTCTACTACGTGGGAGCGGATGCCTATGAATCAGGCACATTGCAGGGAGAAATTGCAGCAAAAGAGTGCAAGAAGAACATGGATAAGATCGACGCTAACGGCGACGGAGTAATCCAGTACGTTGTCCTTGAGGGAGAAGCAGGCCATCAGGACTCAATTGTCAGAACCGAGTACTCAGTTAACACCATGATAGAAAAGGGTGTGTCTGTGGAAAAAGTGGGCTATGCTATAGCAAACTGGAACAGATCCCAGGCTCAGACCAAGATGGCTCAGCTAATTGAGAAAAACGGAAATGAAATAGAGCTGGTTCTTGCAAACAATGATGACATGGCTCTTGGAGCTGTTGATGCCTACGGGGCAGCAGGATACCCTGCTGAGAGAAGACCTGCAATATTTGGAATAGACGGAACCGATATAGGACTTAATGCCGTGGCTGACGGAACAATCCTTGGAACAGTCTACAATGATAAGGAAGGTCAGGCAAAAGCTATGTACGGAATTGCAGTAGCTCTTGCCAAGGGAGAGTCAGTGGACGGATTTGGGCTTACAGATGGAAAATACATAAGGCTCCCCTATACTATCGTAGATTCTTCAAATGTGGATGAGTTTTTGAAGTGATGTGGATCTGCCCCATGGGGAATAGGGAAAACCTTGCAGTTTACGGCAGATATTAGGAAATGACATATGATAATAAATATAAATGATGATTTTGATCCTAAGAAAATACAGGTCAGCGGCCAGTGTTTCAGGGTTAAGGAAGTAGAAGAGGGGCTCTTTAGATTCATAACCGGAGAGCACGTTGTATATATCAGAAAAATAGCCGGAGATGCTCTGGAGAAGTCCGGAAAGGGTCGTTCTAAAGCCGTGAAAAAGTGTAAAAGCGAGAACAGCAGCTTTCTGGAAGTGTCCTGCTCTCAGGAAGAATGGGACAGCGTTTGGCATGAGTATTTCGACCTTGATAGAAACTACGGTGCTATTTGCAAGAAGGAATACGGCAAAAACGACTTTGTGGATAAGACAATAGATTTTGGCCGCGGTCTTCGAATTCTAAAGCAGGATAAATGGGAGATGCTTGTAACCTTCATCATATCCCAGAGAAAGAGCATCCCTGCCATAGCTTCTGCAGTCGAGAAGATATGCGAGAGGTTTGGAGAAAAAATAGAGACTGATGTTTTGATGGAAGGCTGTGGTTCGCAGGATGGTTGTGACTTGAAGGCAGGGCAGAGTCTGGTGCGAGAGACTATTTACTCCTTCCCGCGTCCCAAGAAGATGCTTTCAGCAACGCCCGAGGATTTGGCGGCTTGTGGTCTTGGCTACAGAGCGCCCTATGTTCGCGACGCTGTTGAGAAGGTGTGCAGCGGAGAGCTTGATCTGGATGCTTTGGACCTGGCTTCTGATGATGAGCTATTTGAGAGTTTAATGTCAGTTCACGGCGTAGGAAAAAAGGTTGCAAACTGCGTCTGCCTCTTTGCTTATATGAGAACAAGCCGAGTACCTGTTGATGTGTGGATATCCAGAGCCATCGAAGAGGAATTTGGAGGGGAAGATCTTTTCCCCATGTACGGCGAAAACGGCGGAATCATCCAGCAGTACGTGTTCTATTTTGAGAAGAATGCGTGATGGGAAAGGGAAGTGTAAAGTAGATTATGAAAACTTTGAACCGTCATAAGGAATCCACCGCAAGCGGTATCCCCTTATGACAAATAAATGAGGTCATGATTATGAGAGGGGTTATGATTGACATAGAAAATAAGATAAAGCAGGCTATGAAGTGGAAGGCTGGAAGAGCATCTACTTTAGCATTTTTGATTTTGATGATGCTTACCTTCACAGCAGGGTGCGGTAAAAAAGATGATGGCGAAGTGGCAATCCAAAGCGGAAGTGCGGAGGAAGCCATTTCTTCAGCAAGCACAGAGATGAGTAATGCAGAGGCACTTCTTCAGGAGATTGGAGAAAAGAGGAGGCAGGAGAATTCCGGAAGTAAGAACGGGAAAGCTGCAGGAGAGGCAAGTACAGTTGGAAGCGCAGAAACAGTCACAGAAAACAAGGCAGCAGTTGGTTCAGGGAATCCAATCGTCGACAATGCTGGTAATATCTCAGATCCCAACACGGTAAGCCAGATTGAGGGCAGCATAAGCAGCGGCTACGGAGTATATATTGGAGCAAGCGCGACTCAGCTCCATGCAAAGCTTGATAACAATTACGAGATCGGCCTTGCAATTATAGATGCTCAGAATGTGACAGCAAATGATGTTACGGCCCTTAAGAAAAATGGACGAAAGGTGTACAGCTACCTGAATGTAGGCTCTATTGAAAACTTCAGAAGCTACTATGATACCTACAAGGATAAAGTCCTTGGACCTTATGAAAACTGGGAGGAAGAGTTCTGGATTGACGTATCTGACGCTTCCTGGCAGGAGTTTCTCTGTGATACACTGGCAAAGGAGATCCTGGGGAAAGGCGTAGATGGCCTCTTTATTGATAACTGCGATGTTTACTATAATTATCCCGAGGATAAGATATACAGCGGACTTCTTGAAATAATAACAAAACTTAGTGAAAAAACCGGTGGAAAACTTATAATAAATGGCGGAGATACTTTTGTTACAAAGCTTATGGATACAGGAAAGATCGGCCTTATTCAGGGAGTAAATCAGGAGTCCGTATTTGGGAAAATCCTTGATTATGATAATAATACCTTTGGGGAGCAGGATCAGGATACCAAGGACTATTACCTGGAATACCTTGCAAAGGCAAAGAGCTATGGCAAGGAAGTATACATGATAGAGTATACAAATGACCTGGCTCTTATTACAAAAATCAGAAACCTGTGCCTTGAAAAAGATTATAAATGCTATGTCACTGATTCGCTGCAGCTTGATGGCGGAGTGTGAAAACTACGGGGAAATATATGAAAAAATGCATTATTGTTGGCGGGGGACCAATTTCAGATTACAAATTCGTTAAAGAAAGATTACCACAGGAGAGCTTTGTTATCTACTGCGATAGCGGCCTTTATCATGAGGAAAAACTGGAACTAGCTCCGGATCTGATAATAGGGGATTTTGATTCTCATCCAAATCCAAACAGAAAAGAAGAAACCATAGTCCTTCCAAAAGAAAAGGATGACACAGACACAATCTATGCCGTAAAAGAAGCAATAAAGAGAGGCTTTACTGACTTTACCATAGTAGGCGCTCTTGGAAGAAGATTTGATCATTCACTTGGAAATCTGGCTATTTTATTGATGCTTGAAAAGCAGGGAATTTCAGGGAAAATAATCGATGATTACTCTGAGATCATGCTTATAAGCGGAGAGCAGAAAGAAGATGAGGGGAAAATAAGCGGATCTCCCCTCGAAATCAACGATGACTGCAAGTATTTCTCTGTCCTTTGTGCAGGGGAAAGGGCTGAGGGAGTAACCATAAAAGGAGCAAAATACGAAGTGGAAAAAGTGACCCTTACTGCAGATTACCCTCTGGGAGTCAGTAACGAAGTCCCTAAGGGACAGACGGCAAGGGTTAGCGTTGAAAAGGGAAAGCTTTTCATAATAAAAGTGATCTCCGAGGACTAGAAAAAAAAGAGAATCGCTGCGAAATCAACTAAAATGATCGCAGAAATCTAATGTATAAAAAGTACAAAAAGTACCGTTAAACTACACCTTAAAAAATGATAGTGTGTGGAATGGTTAGGTATAATAAATAAGGAGGAAAAGTATGATTTTCACAAACGACAACGGCGCGCTTGTAGCAAAGCGTCAGGGTGAGACTCTTAGAATAGAAGCCTGGGGAGAGAACTCCCTCAGAGTAAGGAGCACCATGTATCCTGAATTTACAGGAAATAACTGGGCTCTTACAGAAGAAGTAAAAAAGGCTGACACACAGATCAGCATTACATCCAGAGAGGATGGCCCTTTTGCGGCAATTACCTGTGGAAGGATCAAGGCTACAGTGAACTTTGCAGGTGTTATCACCTTCTATAAGGATGATGAGCTTTTCCTTAGAGAATACTTTAGAAATTACGGCGGAACTGAGTCAAAAGAATCAAGATGCCTTAAATATGTAAGCAGAGATTACAGACCTCATGTGGGCGGAGATTATCACTTCACTCTTAAATTTGAGAGCAATGATAATGAAAAGATCTTTGGTATGGGACAGTACCAGCAACCATACACAAACCTCAAGGGCTGCGTTCTTAACATGGAACAGAGAAATTCCCAGATTACAATTCCTTTTGCAGTATCAAGCCTTGGCTATGGTTTCCTTTGGAATAACCCGGCAGTTGGCCGCGTAAGCTTTGGTATGAACTTCACAGAGTGGGTTGCAGAAGCAACAAAGGAAATGGATTACTGGATCACAGTGGCAGATAAGCCAAAGCAGCTCATTGAGAACTATACAGCAGTTACAGGAAGAGCACCCAAGTTTCCCGAGGACCTCATGGGACTTTGGCAGTGTAAGCTCCGCTACCGTACACAGGAAGAGGTATTAAAGGTAGCACATGCCTGCATCGATAACGGCGTTCCGATCGACTGTATCGTAATCGACTTCTTCCACTGGACAGTTCAGGGCGACTGGAAATTCGATAAGACCTACTGGCCTGATCCCAAGGCAATGATCGATGAACTCCACAGCATGGGGATCAAGGTTGTTGTTTCAGTATGGCCTTCAGTTGATAAGAGAAGTGAGAACTTCTACGACATGCTTGAGAGAGGACTTCTTTTAAAGAACGAGAGAGGCGGCCTTCAGAACTACGATTATCAGGGCGACTGCACAATTTTTGATGCAACCAATCCTGAAGCAAAAGAGTACCTCTGGAACATCTGCAAAAAGAACTACTACGACCTCGGAATCGACATGTTCTGGCTTGATAACTCAGAGCCTGATCTTGTTAAATACGACTTCGACGGACTTAGATACTACATTGGACCCGCTCTGGAAGTAAGTAACATCTATCCTCAGCACTACAGCAGAGTATTTTATGACAATATGAAAAAAGAGTCTGATAAGCCTGTAGTAAGCCTTCTTCGCTCAGCATGGGCAGGAAGCCAGAAGTATGGCAACGTCGTATGGTCAGGTGACGTACCAAGTACCTTTGAAGCATTCAGAGACCAGCTGGCAGCAGGCCTTAACATGGGTCTTGCAGGTATTCCCTGGTGGACAACAGACATCGGCGGCTTCATGACAGATGATGTAAACGATCCCGATTTCAGACAGCTCCTTATCAGATGGTATGAGTTTGCAGTATTTTCACCGGTTCTTCGTATGCACGGAGACAGAGGACCTTACGATATTCCTCCGCTTGATAACAGAGACTTTGGTGGCGGTTACCTCCACACAGGTCAGGACAACGAGCTTTGGAGCTACGGTGAAGAGAACTTCAAGATCATGAAGGATCAGCTGGAAATTCGTCATAACTTAAAGCCTTACATCAAGTCACTTTACGAAGAGGCAAGTGCCAACGGCTCACCTCTCCTTAGAACTCTCTTCTATGAGTTCCCTGAGGATGAAAAGTGCTGGAACACTTATGATGAGTATATGTTTGGTAGCGACTACCTTGTTGCACCTATCCTTGAGCTTAATAAATTCGAGAGAGAAGTGTACCTTCCTGCAGGAAAATGGGAAGACATCAGAGACGGCAAGGTATACGAAGGCGGCCAGACTATTACGGCAGCAGCACCTATCGAATCCATCCCGGTATTTAAGAAGGCGTAAAAAAAATATAAAGAAATTTTATATTTTTATGGAAACGTACCATGAATAAAAGAATCGTACAAACAATTTCACTTATACTGGCAGTCTGCATCCTTAGCGGGTGCAGGCTGCCTTTTCATGCTGATAACAGGACAGAAGGGGAGAAAAAATACCCCGAGTTTCTAACAATCGATGTCTTCGATGTTCAGGCAAACTATCAGGGACTTCAGCGTGGCTGGTTTGCAAAAATCGTAAAAGACAAGTTCAACATGCAGCTTAATATCATAGCCACAAATAAGGAAAGTAACGGTGATGCAGCCTATGAAACCATGCGAGCATCCGGAAGACTTGGGGACATCATCCTTACAAGCGTTGCAGACGGCAGATTATCAGAGCTTGTAAGAGAAGGAATTGTGCTGGATTTTCAGGATTATATAGATACCCATGAAAACCTCGCAAAATACAGCGAGCAGATAAAAATTACTTCCTCCTATGCAAACGCAGAGGGAGCTTGGGCAATTCCCAGTGAGATATCAATGGAACAGCCATGGGAACCTGCAGAGTACAGCGAACCCACAAATGCGCCAACCCTTCGCTGGGATCTGTATAAAGAAGTGGGATTCCCTCACATGTCCACTCTGGAGGATCTCCTTTTAGTTCTTAAAAACATGCAGGATGCTGCAGGGAAAAGTGATAGCGGCAATGACGTATATGCCTTTAGCCTTTTTAGGGACTGGGACGGCGGCGTTATGCAAAACGCAGGAGCCCTCACAGCTCTCTACGGCAACGACATTCAGGGCTTTGTTATGCTCAATCCTTCAACGGGAAAAATAGAGAGTATTGCTGATAGAGATTCAGCATATTTCAGGGCTCTTCACTTTTTGTTTGAAGCAAACCAGATGGGCCTTGTGGATCCGGAATCACCGGTTCAGAACTATGAAACTGTGGCATTAAAAATGAGAGACGGGGCGGTATTGTACTCCTTCTGGCCCTGGATGGGTATCTCCCTGTACAATTCCAAGGAGCATATGTCCGGTGGTAAGGGCTTTGCCTCTGTAGTAATAAATGATGCAAGCTACCTGTGCTGGGGAAGTGATTCTGACGGAAAGCAGAACTTTGCCGTAATGATAGGCGCAGAGACAAAGGATAAAGGCAGAATGGTGGATTTCGTAGACTGGCTCTATTCCGATGAGGGGATAGAGTGCCTTGGTTCACCAACAGGTGACTTTAGAGGTCCAGAGGGACTTACCTGGGAAAACGTGAACGGAGTGCCTACACTTACCGAGTTTGGCATAGATGTCTTTGTAAATATGGACACAGACATTCAGGTTCCTTCTGAGTACGGAGAAGGTACCTGGAGAGAAGGAGCATCCAGCATAAACTTTAAGCCGGTGGACCAGAAAGTCACAGATAGAAAGGGCATTCCCTTTAGATATTCTCAGTGGCAGGACTATCAGGACAGAACTGCCACAATAGTTTCAAATGAATGGCAAAAGCACTATTCAACAGATAAAACACCCCTTGATTACTATATGCAGAGAAAAATGTTGACAGTGATCCCCGGAACTGAGTGGGCAGCAGGAGAATATCCTGAGTACCTTCAGACTGTGGAAGAACAGTGCAGGCAGATAATTGTTGATTACTCCTGGAGACTTGTTTATGCAGCAGACGAGGAGGATTTTTTAAGGTTAAAAGAAGAGATGATAGATACTCTGGACAGGCTTGAATTTAACGAGCTTGTGGAAGTAAATATCCAGAGTCAGAAGGAAAGATATGAGCTTTTCCAGAAGGTAATCTCTGATTCTTCGGAGGGAGCAAGGTGAAGGAAAAGAGTATAATCGGCAGACAAATGTATAATGTCCTGCTCTTTGCAATCATTCTTCCCATAGGAATCATTGGCATAATCGCGGCATATATGCTCTTTAGGCAGATGAACGAAAGGTACGAGGAGCAGGTAAAAGCAGAAAACACCAGAATAAAGTCCGTGCTTTTTGATGTGACCAGTACCATGTTCACAAGCTGCGAGCCGATTGTTTCGGTTCAGGCCTACAGAGATCTTATGGGCTGCGATGAATTTTCGGATGCTGCCAGGCAGGAATATATATCCATGGACAGGGCTATCAGCACCTTCAAGCGCACTTCAGCAGCGGTTTCCAGCATGAATGTATATACCAATAACCCCAATATTCCAACGGGGGATTACATCATAAATGTTGGAACAAGCGGCACAGAGGAAAACGGCGATGATGCCCAGGTTGCAGCAGGAAGCGGCGATGCAGACGATCCCTTTAGCCGCTTTGAGTGGTACAGAAATATCGACCCAAAGGCTTGGGATTCCTACACCTGCATGCATGTTCCGCTAAATGAATATGAAGATACCTATGAACTTACGCTGGTTCGCCGCTTCAACACAGGAAGTACTGATAAAAGAGCCTATGTAGTAATATCCCTTAGTTCGAACTACTTAAGAAACAGGCTCCTTACTACTAATAACTATATTCTGGCATGTCTCTCCGGTTATCCTGTATTTTTCGCATCGGAGTATGGCGAGCTGGAATCAGAGATGCCAAATAAGGCTGTGGAAAACCCTGATGATTACAACTATCTGGGAGATATGGAGCTTGATGGTAAAAAGGCAATGACCTGCGTTTCGAGCTTTGCACCCTATAAAGTGGATAGCAGATTTTTTGTACTGATAGGAGATCACGAGGCCTACAGCGCAGAAAAACAGATGATGCGAGACTTTTTGCTTGTGATATTACTTGCAATTGCAGGCCCCATCATAGCTATCACTGTTTATTCAAGATATTTCTCCGCAAGAGTTCAGTCCCTTAGAGAAGCCATGCACAGAGCAAGTACCGGTGACTACGACATAATCGAGAATTTAAGCGGTAAGGATGAACTGGCGGACACTTTTAATGACCTAAAAATCACGACCCAGCAGATAAGAGAAAATGAGGCCAAGTACTACGAGTCCCAGATAAGAGAACAAAAGCTTGTAAACATGCAGCAGAATATGGAGTTTAAGATGCTCTCGGGACAGATAAATCCGCACTTTTTATACAACACCCTGGAAGCCATCAGGATGCAGGCAATCCGCGGAGGAGACAGAGACGTTGCGACCTCGGTAAAGTACCTTGCCAAGATCATGCATTACGTTCTTGAGAGCACGGGAACCAGCACATCTACACTGGCGGATGAATTAAAGCATGTGGATAGCTACATGCAGATTCAGAGACTTCGTTTTGGTGAAAAAGTAAACTGGAATTTCTACATCGCAGATGACTTTAAGCCTGAAAATTACCACATCCTGCCGCTACTTCTTCAGCCAATCGTTGAAAATGCAGTGGGTCACGGCCTTAAGGAAATGGACAGAAATGGCCACGTAAGTGTTATCATCGAATATGAAAAGCCGGTGTATAAAGAAAAGGAAATTGTGGATAACGTAAGCGCACCCGAGGAAAAACTTTCGGGAAAATTTGGATCACAAAAGCTTCTTATCACAATAAATGATGATGGAATAGGAATGGACCCCGAGACAGTGTCAAAGCTTAACCATTCTCTCGAGGAAAAGAGATTCGAGGATGACGGAAAGGGTGCCGGAAGCATCGGACTTTATAATATACAACAGAGAATCCATCTGTATTACGGCGGAGACTACGGAATAACAGTACGCTCCAACGAAGGAAAGGGAACAAGTGTGGTTTTAACCCTTCCTGCGGACGGACTTGGAATAGAACAGCGAAAAGAACTGGAACAATAATAAGAAGGAGATACGACAACATGCGTAACAAACAGGAACTTATCAAAAACATCATGGAAAAGGCCGTAAATGGTAATCAGCTGGCAGGTTTAAATGCTCTTGTTTTAAAGGACGGCGAAGAAAAATTCTATGCAGAAGCAGGATATGCCAACATAGAGGAGAAAAAGCCCTTTAAGAGAGATACCATAGTAAGACTCTACTCTCAGAGTAAACCTGTAACTGCGGCTGCAGCAATGCTTCTTATTCAGGATGGAATAATCGAGCCCTATGAAGCAGTTGGGGACTACATTCCCACTTTCAAGAATCAGGAAATTGTGGAAAAAGGTGTTAGAAGACCTGTAAGAGAAGACAGACCTATGTTTATAAAGGACCTTCTTGATATGACATCAGGCCTTGTATATCCCTTTATCAATACTCCTGCGGAAGTTGGCACAGGAAAACTCTATGACGAGATGATAGAGAGATTTAGCGGCGATAACATGATGAGCACCATGGAATTTGCAGAGCGCCTTGGAGAAGTACCCCTTAATTTCCAGCCGGGAGAGCATTTCCAGTACGGAACAAGCGCAGATGTCCTTGGAGCAGTAATTGAGAAGGCAAGCGGAATGAAGCTCTCAGAGTTTATGAGTGAGAGACTGTTTAAACCCTTAAACATGAAGGATACAGCATTTTTCGTATCTGATGAAAAGAAGGAGAGATTTGCAACTGCTTACATCTGCAACGGAGAAGATACACCAAAGCCCTATGCCGGAAATAACCTTGGTATCAGAGATGACGGAAACAAAAATGCCTTTGAATCAGGCGGAGCAGGCCTTTTTTCAACAATCGATGACTATGCCAATTTTGCAAGAATGCTCATGAACGGTGGAACCTTCGAAGGAAAAGAGATTTTGACGAAGAGAACAGTGGAGTTTATGATAGGTGCCAGGCTTACACCATGGCAGCAGCAGGATCTCTACAGCTGGCAGTGCCTTGGAGGCTTTTCATACGGCAATCTCATGCGCATTATGAAGGAGCCTGAAAAAGCCGGAATCATGGCAGGAATGGGCGAGTATGGCTGGGACGGCTGGCTTGGTCCTTACTTTGTTAATGATCCCGAAAGTAGAACCACATTTTTGATGCTTACTCAGAGAACAGACTATGGAACGGGCTCTGTGACAAGGAAAATCAGGAATGTTATTTTCTCCTGACAGGTTGGATTTGTTAACGAAAAAAACATTTTTTGTACTACTGTAATTTAATAAGGTTTTTATACTTCCATAATTTAATTCATATGACACGGATGCTAGAATATAAGTTGACAATGTATAATTTTTTTTTAATTTTGCAGTATTGGATTCAGTTCTGATATGGAGCGTAGGATATGGATTTTCAGGCTTATATAGATGTTTTCGATTCCATTGCATGTGTTGTTTCCGTAGAAAAACTTCCGACAGGCGGTTGGGGAAAAATATGCATGTTTGCGGCAAATGCGGGTTATGTTGAATCGGTGGAGCATCCTTCTGCAGGTATTGAATTAAATAGTCGTAAGTTTGTGCCAAACAGCGAGTATACACTTTATACTGAGAAGGACCTTAATTTTGAAAGGGCCTGTTATGAGGCTGCAGTTAATAAGAAAAGCGTACATGCATACGTTAAACCTGAGAGGTTCGATGCCTATTTAAACCTTCTGTTTCTCCCTATTGCATACGAGGAAGATAATATTTGCTATTGTACATATATCATGGAGATAAACGAGAAGGCTGATGCCTCCAATATGAGTAGTATTTCAGGCGATCTTGCGGCTGCCGTTTTAGAGACCACCATCATGCTTCGTGGAACCACGGACTTTAAGAAAACAATGCAGGATGTGGTCAAATCCATACGAAAGCTGTGCAAAGCTGAGAATTGTGTGATTTTGCATTTGGATAATGAAAATGAAGAGTGCTCTATTCTGGGTGAAGACCTTTCAGAGGATAATAGGATTCCGTCTATGAGAAAGTTCATAGAAAGAGGTTTTTATAAGGTTGCTTTAAGCTGGGAAGATACTATTGCAAGAAGTAACTGCCTGATCGTAGCAGATAATAACGATATGAAAGTGCTTAGGGAGAGGAATCCCGGCTGGTATGAAACTTTGGAGGAAGCAGGAGTTGAAACACTCGCTCTTTTCCCTCTAAGATCAAGAGGCCAGCTTCTTGGATACATGTGGGTTACCAATTTCCATAAGGAAGATTGCACTAAGATCAAAGAAACTCTGGAACTGACTACTTTCATATTGAGTTCCGAGATCAATAACTACCTCATGATGGATCGCCTTAGAACCCTGAGTTCAAGGGATATGCTGACTGGTGTCTACAACAGAAATGAGATGAATGTTGTTGTGGATATGTATGCCTCAAATGGTGAAAAAACCAGCGATTCGCTCGGCATCATTTTTGCAGATTTAAACGGATTAAAAATAATAAATGATGAGGGTGGACATAATGCAGGAGATGCTCTTCTTAAAAACGCTGCAGATGTTTTGTGCGAAGTATTTGACGAAAAATACATATTTAGAGCAGGCGGAGACGAATTTGCCATTATTATAAAAGGTATCTCAGAGTCTGAGATTGAAGAAAAGATTGCCCGAATAAGGGAAACCTCTGAGAGATATGCAGATGTCAGCTTTGCGCTCGGAAGCAGTGTTGTTCCAAATAGCAGAGATATAAGAAAAGCTTTAAGACAGGCCGATGAGAGGATGTACGAGGATAAAAAGATCTACTATGAGATGCATCCTGAGAAAAGGCGCGGAGCTTCAAAAGATAACTACAGGCTGGAGAGTTAATCTCCGGCCTTTTTCTTTTTATATTTGCAGGTATATTTTTTTATGTACAAAAACTACTGTATTTTATATCCGATTCTGCGGGTGCTTAATTCTTGAAAATTTTCCTACAATGACACTTGAAAAAAGATAGATTGCCTAGGGAGTGCGGTTTACACATTTTTAGGCGATTTAATTTGGAGGATGAAAAAAGTGTCAAAGGAAAGACTGACAAAGATCGTATATTACCCATACAGGGGTATCTCTGTGCTTTTACTTGTCATTCTGTTTTTCCCGGGTCTTAACGTAGCCAGGATAAGCGGACTTATGAACAGAAGCACATCACTTCTTA
>JAILPB010000078.1 GCA_024690485.1 Butyrivibrio sp.
AAGTACAAGGTTATTGATGGCATTACATACAAATGTATGTATTACATAGAAAGTGAAGAACCAAATATTTACTACAATGAAAACATTGTAGCGGAATCATCAAACGGCGGAGAGCTGGTAGTTAAGAACATTAGAAATAAAGTTCAAAGCTACACACTTCCAAGTACCGGTTCTACCGGCGGAAGACCATTTACACAGGTAGGCTTCCTGCTACTGTTGATTTCAATACTTGGTTGTACATTCTATAGCCAGAAAGACAAGCAGACAAGATTCAAAGGAAAAGGAGAAAGGTTAAAAATGAAAGGACTTAAGAAACTATTAACAGGTATTCTTGCCGGTGCTATGGCTCTTACCATGACACTTTCAGCAGGAAGCGCAGTAACAGCTAAGGCTGACGGAAACATTATCACAGTAAATAATCCTTCAAAGGATCAGGAGTATAAACTCTACAAGATTTTTGATTTTGCACCTTCAGAGGGTGATGCAACATCCGGTGTATACACAGTAAACGATGCTTGGAAGAATATTCTTCTTGAGAACGGTGCTGTTAAGAGTGATTACAGCGCATATATCAAGCTCGACGATAACGGATATGTTGAATGGGTAAATACTGACACTAGCAGCGACATAACTGGCAAAGGCACAGCTGTTGCAGATTTTGCAAAGAAGCTTTATGCAGTTATCGAGGCAGGCAATGCACCTGCAGCACTTGATAGTCATACAGCAGATGACAAAGATGTAGCAGATAAAAAATTTACATTCACAACAGATTCTCTTGGTTACTATATGGTAAGCTCAACACTTGGAGCACTTGTATCTCTTAATACAACAACTCCCAATGCTGACGTTTATGAGAAGAATGACGTTCCTACAATCGAGAAGGAAGTAAAAGAAGATTCTACAGGTAACTGGGGCGATAAGAACGATGCTCAGATCGGTCAGGTAGTAGAGTACAAGACAACTGTTAATGCTAAGGCAGGCGGTACAAACTACAAAGTACACGATAAGATGGATGCTTCTCTTACATTCAATGGTAGTGTTGAAGTTGAAGGACTTCCTGAGGGAATAACATATGAACTTGTAAATCCTGCTACAGATGGCGATACATTTGATGTAGTATTCACAGGTACATTTAAGGCTGATGCAACAGTAGTAGTTACATATAGCGCTACAGTTAACGAGAATGCAGTAGTTGGAACACCTAACATTAACGATACATATCTTGAGTACAACAACGGTGCTAAGACAGAGCACGACACAACAGAGACATTTATCTACAAGTTTAGCCTTGTTAAGACTAACGAAAAGGACGAGCCCCTTGCAGGTGCTGAGTTCCAGATGACAAATACTAAGCATGACAATCAGAAGCTTTACTTCATCCTTGAGAAGGAAGGCAATGATACAGACGCATCTGAGTACAGAGTAGTAGCTGAAGGCGCAAAGGATACTTTAGCAACAGCTACAGCAGCAGGTGACACACTTGTTACTCCTAAGTCAGGTAAAGTTGAAGTTAGAGGTCTTGATGCAGATGTGTATGCACTTACAGAGACAAAGGCTCCTACAGGATATAACATCCTTACTGCTTCTGTTGACGTAGCAGTAACAAGAAAGACATCAGAAAATACAATTGATGGCAAATATCTTGTAAACAACGCTGAGGCAGCTGTTAATGTTGTCAACTACGAGGGAACAGTTCTTCCTTCAACAGGTGGTATCGGTACAACAATCTTCTATATCATCGGCGGACTTCTTATCGTAGCTGCAGTTGTATTCTTCGTAGTACGCAGAAAAGCTGATTCTGAGTAATTTGGAACCTGGCTTTATAAGATAAAAACAGACATAAAATAATACTAGAATGAATCTTGTTTCTGTAGACGATATATAGAAAAGTAATGTAAAATCTTGGTGGGCTTTTTGCCCACCGGGATTTTATATAAAAAGAAGCAAAGAGCATATCACTTAATTTCGGATATGCGTTTTATTTTTAGGAACAGATGGAAACAAAGAAAAAGCAAAGTAAGAAAAAAGGCCTGAGAAGACAATTACCAAACCTCATATTTGCAATCGTATTCCTGGTAGGATTAGGAATCTTCTTATATCCATCAGTTAGTAATTACGTTAATTCGAAACACCAAAGTAGAGCAGTTTCCAGTTATGATGAAGCTATAGCCAGACTAAATGAAAAGGATTACGACGAATACTGGAAGGCTGCATATGCTTTTAATGAAAGCTTATACGAAAGCGGCAGCGGCTTTAATTTATCAGATGAGCAGCTGGCAGAGTATTACAGAGTACTGGACCCCACCGGAACCGGAATAATGGGGCATATTGAGATAGAAAACATCGGAGTTGACCTGCCGATCTATCACGGCGTAGAGGAGTCGGTTCTTCAGGTTGGAACGGGACATTTACCCGGATCAACACTTCCTGTTGGAACAAAAAACTCTCATGCTGTTATATCGGGACACAGAGGACTTCCGTCATCAAAGCTATTTTCTGACCTTGATCAGATGATAGTCGGAGATATTTTTTTAATTCATATTTTGGACCAGACATTTGCTTACGAGGTTGATCAGATCAATATCGTATTACCGGAAGAGACAGGCAGTCTGGGTATTTATCCTGGAGAAGACTATGTCACGCTTGTTACCTGCACACCCTATGGCGTTAATACACATAGGCTTTTAGTAAGAGGTAAGCGTGTTGATTATAACGAAGAATCAAAGCTGATCGTGCCTGCTGATGCTACAAGATACAGCAACCTGGTAGTAGCACCTTTTATTGCGGCACCGATCGTATTTGTTTTATTTATATGGTTCATAATAAGAACCAGAGCACCTAAGGAAAAGAAAGACAACAAAGATAAGAAGAACAAGAAGTAATTTGTGTTTTTAGAGGTTTTTTCTATGAGTATTATTAAGAGAATGAAAAAAATAATTACCGGGGCTGCCGTGCTTAGCATGTCATTAGCTCTGCTTGTTCCCGGAAGCGTAGCAAGTGCGACTACGGATGATTCCGGAGCTTCTTCCACAGAGACAGCGGGAACAATAGATACGAACAAAGAATCAACCCTTGCGGTATCGTACATTTTCGCAGAGGGAAATGATCCCGGAAGCAGATTTGCTACACCCGGCGTTGTAGCCCATGTTTACAAGATTGCAGACATGGATAAATATGGCTACTTCACTTTATCTTCTCCTTTTGACGAGGCGGTTGATTCAGGAAAACTTACATCACCCTGGTCAATGGATTCAGAAGAAGAGTGGGCAGATATCAGTAAAAGCCTTAAGGACTACATTACTGCTAACAACGTACAGAACACCTATACCGCTACAGCAGATGCAAACGGTCTTGCTGACATTGGCAAAGTAGATCAGGGACTTTATTTTGGAGTAAGCGATAGAGTTACTATAGATGGCACAACTTATATATATGAGGATTTCCTTGTTACTGTGCCTTCCCTTGACGGAGAAACAAACTGGGATGATGCCAATTACAACGTGATCGTATCTCCTAAGAGAAGTTCCTTTAAGATTGATGATGATCCCGATGAATACAAGGTATATAAGCAGTGGATCGATGATGGAAATAACAGACCTGATTCTGTTTCGGTAACAATCTATTGCGATAACGTGCTTTATGATACCATCACACTTTCAGATGCAAATAACTGGCAGCACAGCTGGATGTATGAGAAGGGACATAGCTTTACTGTAGAAGAAGTAAGTGTTCCTGCAAATTACACATCATCTATTTCCAGAAACGGTAACAGTTTTATTATTGTAAATACAGAGAAGCCGGAGACACCGGAAGAGCCTAACACACCAGTTGGACCTCCTCCGGAAGAGCCCGATAACCCGGGAACACCCGACGAGCCACAGAATGTTGATTCTCCTCCGACTCCGGGAATGGATCTTCCTGATGTTCTTGGTGCTATGAGACAGCTCGTAGGAGAACTTCCTGAGGTACTTGGAGCAAGAAGACTTCCTCAGACAGGACAACTTTGGTGGCCTATTCCTGTGCTTGCGATTCTTGGTATTCTTTTCATAGGACTTGGAATCAGAAGCGAGAAACGTAGAAAAGGAAATAGGTAATTGCAGGAATTCGTTTAGACAGGTAAGGAAGAATTATTATGAAGTTAATAACCAAGGGGAGAGTACTTATTCTGTTGGGGATTATATGCTTCGGACTTGCTATTTACCAGATATATTTTAATGGTGAAGAGGACAGGTTTGCCGGAGATAGTGCAGCGGCTCTTTTAGAGGGTGTAGAGGCACAGATAACAAATACAGTTACGGATATGAATCCCACCGGGGAAATGAAAGCTGTAGATGTAGATGGACAGTCTTTTATTGGGATCATAACAATACCTGCAATTGATATCAGGCTTCCTATTCAAAAGGAATGGTCTGATGTAAACGCCAAGACATCGCCTTGTAGATACAAGGGTTCTGTTTATGATAACAATCTTATTGTAGCGGGACACAACTATCAGAGGCATTTTGGCAAACTAAAAGATCTTATAAGTGGTGATACCATCATCGTTACGGATATAGACGGAAGGCAGTATTACTATGTGGTAACTTATACTGAGACGATCGGAACCTATGACGTGGACGACATGGACAAGGGAGACTGGGATTTCACAGTATTTACCTGTACTAAGGGCGGTGCAAACCGTGTGACTGTGAGATGCGAGTTCCTCAAGATGATAGCACCCGGGTCCGGGGAATCGGTCATAAATGAGATTGAAAACAAGGTTACTGATAACTAAATAAAAGATTATTTGCGCGGAGGTTTTTCCTCCGCG
>JAILPB010000111.1 GCA_024690485.1 Butyrivibrio sp.
TATCTGTATCTGAAGATCTGAGCCTTGGTTTCGGTAAGGGCGCTGTCCAGTTTTCTTCGCTCCTCATAGGATTCTGCCGTGGTTACAAAGAGGTCATAAAGAATAGGCAGCGCTGGGATTATGGTAAGGGCAAGGGACGCATCATGATAGTCATTAAAGAGCGGTATGTTTAACAGATCAATCGAGTAATAAATAAGCAGCGCTATAGGGAAATACGCCAGAAGAAACAGCTTTTTGCCTATGGTTCCCTTTATCTTGTAGATGGATTGTCTGGCCATTATATAAAAAATGTACATGAGCACTGTGAGTAGAATAAATGAGAAAATATCCCAGAAAACATAGAGCGAATCAGGGATACTGCCCTCAACCTTGTAAAGAGGACTCCATACGATTTTATATAGCTGAATGAAGGATACGTAGAACAGGGTATAGAGTAGCTTTCCTGCAAAGAATCCTTCAAGTAAAAACTGTGAAGTTAAAAGCGGAATCGCAAACAGCAAAAGAATTGAGTACCAGTAGTGATGCGGATGCGGTGAAAAGGGCAGAAGATATGTTGCATATTGAAGCGCAAGGTAAGAGATTATACTTATGGAAAAGTATGCTGCGGCCCTTTTTACCGGAGTTTTTTCAGAAAAAATATCATAAAGTGAGTAGATCAGGAGACCGAAAATTACAAGCCCGTCTAATTCAGTTATTCTAAATAATGCATATAACATACTCTGACCTCATGACATTGAGTGGTTTAAAAATGCCTGCTTTACTGTCTCGCGCATGTTTCTGGATAGAGGAATCTCGTGACCGTTTTTTAATAGAACGGAGTCCTTTTGGATGCGGGTTATGGCAGCCATGTTTACAAGAAAGCTCCTGTGAACCTTGATGAAATCCTGATCTGCCAGGGAAGATTCCAGTGTCATAAGCTTTGATTTTACGGTTGTAAGGCCGCTTTCAGTAACTATGACGCATTCCTTACGCTGGGCCTCAACATACAGTATTTTTCTGACGTCAAAGGAGTAGACATCTCCGCCGGAGGGCTCTTCGATCTTAATGATCTTCTGCTTCCTTTTTTCAAGCTCCGAGATAACTGAATCCACAAGAGACAATACCATCTCGTTTAGTTCGCTTTTCCTTATGAATCTAAAGGGCTGAACTTCAAAAGTCTGGAAAACCAGAGATTCCTTGTTGGAGATAAATACCACAAGGGCGCCTGGAGATATCTCCCTGATCCTTCTGCAGACGGATATTCCATCCATTCCCGGCATTTCGATATCAAGGAAAATGATGTCATAGTGGAAGTGTTGTTCAACCATTGGCAAAAACTCTTCTCCTGACATAAAGAAATCAAAAGCAACATCTGTATTCTTTTCTTTAAAGGTCTTGGACAGAAGCTCCTTTGTGCTTTTAAGGAAAACTTCTTCATCCTCAACAATAGCTGCCTGATACATGGATTTTTCCTCTTTTTGGATTTATATCTTCCTTATAATTATATAAAAAAACATAAGGATTTACTATCGTTCGGAGGGGTGCATTTCGTACCGTATTTTGACATTTCATACCAAAAAATAAATTGCGGACAATTTTTTGATATTGTGGATTTATAAAACAGGAAGGAAAGTGTTCCTGAGGAGGTAAAAAATGAGTACTAAGAAATTCACAAGAATTTGGACTGTGATAATCACACTTGTTGCAGTTCTGGCAATTGTGGCAACAGTTGTTTTGACAGGACCATTGTACACAGTAATGAATATGTACTTTGGTAAGGGTGATGCAGTTGTAACTAAGAATGCTGCTGCAGAGAGCCTTGATGGAGAGTATTACAAGGCAGAGCATGCAGATGCAGACAGCCTTCTTGCTGCAAGCCAGGAGCTTGCTGAGAAGGTTGAGGGAGAGGGAATTGTTCTTCTTAAGAACGAGAATCAGACACTTCCTCTTACTGAGTCTGAGACAAAGGTTTCTATGTTTGGCCGTACTTCTGTAGATCCTATTTATACAGGTGCAGGTAGTGCAGCTACAGAGAGTAAGCCTGTTGATTACAAGACAGCCATGGAAACTAACGGTTTTGAGATAAACAATGACCTTTTTGATTTCTATGCAAATCATGAGATTTCAACAAAGTCAATCAAGGTAACCATGCAGACAGGTATGGGACCTCAGGACGTAGAGTACACAGGTAGAGGATTCATCTCATCAATGGGTGCTGCTATGTTCACAGGCGACATCATTGCAGAGGTACCGGTTGCAGATTATCCTTCAGAGCTTGAGGATACATACATGCAGTACGGTGATGCTGCTATCGTATTTATCGGCAGAGTTGGTGGTGAGGGATGCGACCTTCCAAGAGACATGAGCGAATTTGCAACAACTGATGAGGATAAGAACAAGTCTTATCTTGAACTTGATAGCAGAGAGATGGAGATGCTCTCTTATGTAAAAGCTCAGAAGGATGCAGGAAGCATCAAGAAGATTGTAGTTGTTCTTAACACAGCTAACGCTCTTGAAATCGATTTCCTTAACAATGCAGAGTACGGAATCGACGCTGCTATCTGGGTAAGCTGCATCGGTGATCAGGGTGCAAACGCAGTAGCAAAGGTGCTTAACGGTACAATTAATCCTTCAGGTAGAACAGTTGATACTTATGTATCAGATCTTACCAAGGATCCCAGCTATGTAAACTTTGATGATACATACTATTCAAACGTAGATGGAACAATTGGCGGATACGAGTCAGGTTCTTTCAACGAGTATGAAGAAGGAATCTATGTAGGTTACAGATATTATGAGACAGCAGCTGCTGAGGCAATGGACGGTAACTATGCCGGATTTGATTATGACAGCGCTGTAGTTTATCCCTTCGGCTATGGACTTTCATATACAAGCTTTGAAAAGTCATTCGAGGGAACACCTACTTATGAAAACGGAATTTATACATTCAATGTTAATGTAACAAATACAGGCGACAGAGCAGGTAAGGATGTAGTAGAGATCTACGCTGAAGCTCCTTACACAAAGGGTGGAATCGAAAAGAGTAAGGTTGTTCTTGCAGGTTTTGCAAAGACTTCTGAGATCGCACCCGGTGCATCAGAGACAGTAACAATCTCTTTTGCAGATGAGGATATCGCTTCTTACGATTACAAGACAAACAAGTGCTATGTACTTGATGCAGGTACATACGGTTTCTACTTAAGTGACAATGCTCACAGCTGGGCAGGAATTGATAAGGCAGATGCTTCTAAGTTCTTCTCAAATGAACTTTCAGGTGAAGTATTCGGAGCAGATAACAAGAGAGATTCTGACGAAGTAGCAGCTACAAACCAGTTTGACGAAGTATCAGCTGAGTTCGTAGACGTAGCAGTAGAAGGTAAGCCTCTTAACTTTAGCAGGAGCGATTTTGCAGGTACATTCCCTACAGCACCTGCAGATGCAGATCTTACAGCTGAGGATTACATCAAGGATGCACTTGAGACAGTATATGACGAAAATACAGATGAGAAGACAGGTAATGTAGAGGGTAGCCTTGCATACACAGATGTAATGCCTGTTACTAAGGCTGAGAACGGACTTCAGCTGGTAAATGTTCGTGGACTTTCTTATGACGATCCCGCATGGGAGCAGCTCCTTGATGAGCTTGATATGGAAGGCGTAGCAAACATGCTTGCTAATGCCGGATACAACACAGCAGAGCTTCTTAACATCGGTAAGCCTGCAACTCTTGATTATGACGGACCTATGGGTTGGTCAACATGGGTATCTGCTAACGGAGCTGATGCAATCTGTATCGGATTCCCTGCAGAGGAACTCCTTGCAGCTACATGGAATGTTGATCTCGCAAGAGAGCTTGGTGAGATCGTTGGTGAGCAGGGTCTCTTCAACGGATTCAACGGTTGGTATGCACCTGCAATGAACACACACAGAAATGCATTTGCAGGACGTAACTACGAGTATTATTCAGAAGATGGTCTCCTTGGTGGTAAAATAGCAGCAGGAGAGATCAGCGGAACAATGAAGTATGGTGTTTACACATACATCAAGCATTTCGCAGTAAATGATAAGGAAGACGGAAGAAACGGTATCGCTACATGGCTCAATGAGCAGGCACTTAGAGAAATCTATCTTCGTCCTTTCGAGGTTGCAGTTAAGGAAGCTAAGGCTGACATCAGCTACTATGATGAAAACAACCAGATGCAGACAACTACAATCAATGCTACAACAGCTATCATGAGCGCATACAACAGAATCGGTACAGTATGGGCCGGCGCTCAGTATGGACTTCAGACCCAGATCCTTAGAAACGAGTGGGGATTCAAGGGCGCTGTTGAGTCTGATTACTTCGGAGGAAATGCTTACATGGATCCTGATTCAGGACTCCGCGCAGGTAACGACCTCATGCTCAACACTTTTGCTGATGGTAATGTTTCAGATACAAAGTCTGCAACAGGTGTAGCAGCAATGAGAAGAGCAGCTCACAATGTTCTTTACATGGTAGCTAATTCAAATGCAATGCAGGGCATCGTATCCGGATCAAAAGTATCTTACAAGATGGCCGGATGGCAGAAGGCACTCCTTGCAGGAGATATCGTAGCTGCACTTATCGTGATCTGTGGAATCACACTTATAGTTAAAAAGAAGAAAAAGGCGTAAGGATTTTAGGAATTGGCTCGTAGTTTTACTGCGGGCCAATTTGAGAAGAGGAAAAGCATGAAGTATAGGGAAATCATAGACAAGATGACAATCGAAGAGAAGGCTGCTTTCTTAAGTGGAAAAGGTGAGTGGCAGACCAGAGAAATAGACAGGCTTGGAGTACCTTCTATCTTTTGTTCTGATGGACCTCACGGTGTCCGCAAGCAGGCAGGCGCAGGAGATCATTTGGGACTTAATGAGTCACTTCCGGCAACATGTTTTCCTACTGCTGCAACTGTGGCAAACAGCTGGGATGTGGAACTTGGAGAAACCATGGGAGAAGCTCTCGGCGAAGAGGCCATGGCTCTTGGAGTAAATGTCCTTCTTGGCCCCGGACTTAATATAAAGAGAAGTCCCCTTTGCGGAAGAAATTTCGAGTATTTTTCAGAAGATCCTTATCTTGCAGGAAAAATGGCCGCTTCCTATGTTAAGGGAATTCAGTCTAAGGGCGTCTATGCATGCCCTAAGCATTTTGCAGTAAACTCTCAGGAGCTTCGCAGAATGGCTATGAATGCCGTTGTGGATGAGAGAACCTTAAGAGAGATATATCTTACAGGTTTCGAGATCGCGGTAAAAGAAGCCCATGCAAAGACAATCATGTCTGCGTATAACGAAGTTAATGGCACATATGCCAATGAGAACAAGCATCTTTTGAAGGATATTCTTCGTGATGAATGGGGATTTGATGGAATAGTCATCACCGACTGGGGTGCATCCAATGACCATGCGCTTGGTGTGGCAGCAGGCTCCAATCTTGAGATGCCAAATCCGGGACTTGGTTCAGCAAGAGAGCTTATTGAGGCTGTAGAGTCAGGTAAGATATCTGAAGCGGATGTGGATGAGAGAGTAGATGAGCTTCTTGATGCAGTAATGACTCTCTATGTAAATGCTCAGAACAAGGCTGATACTTTTGATAAGGAAGCTCATCATGAGATAGCAAGAAGAGTATCTGCTGAGAGCTCTGTTCTTCTAAAAAATGAGGGAAGTATTCTTCCTCTTAAGAAGGGCGCTAAGGTAGCAATTATCGGAGATTTTGCTTTTGAACCCAGATATCAGGGTGCAGGTTCATCTCTTGTAAATCCTACTAAGGTTGAGGCTATTTCTGAGATTGCAGGTAACTATGATATCCAGATTGTAGGCATGAGCCACGGCTACAACAGACGCGGTGAAGATGATGCTGTTATGAGAAAGGAAGCCCTTGACCTTGCAAGACAGGCAGATGTTGTTTTGTATTTCTTCGGACTTAATGAAGACAGTGAGTCTGAGGGAATGGACAGAACGCATATGAGAATTCCTCAGAATCAGATCACACTTTTGCAGGAACTTGGTCAGGCTAATCCTAACCTTGTGGGAGTTATCAGTGCAGGATCTGCCATAGAGATGCCCTGGCATCATTATTTCAAGGCTCTTCTTCACTGCTACCTTAATGGTCAGGCAGGAGCAAGCGCAGCCCTTGATATCCTCACTGGAAAAGTTAATCCTTCAGGAAAGCTTAATGAGACTATTCCCAGAAGGCTTGAGGATACATCCTGCTTTAGATATTATCCCAGCCAGGAGAGAACTTCTGAGTATAGGGAGAGCATCTATGTGGGCTACAGATACTATGAAAAGGCAGGTCTTCCTGTACTTTATCCTTTTGGATTTGGTCTTTCTTATACAAGCTTTTCATACAGTGATCTGGAGATTATTAGCGGAGACGGTATTTTATCAGCAGATGGAAAGGGCGATTCATATGGCAAGGTTCGCCTTAAGGTTACAAACGATGGTAGTGTAGACGGCGCTGAGGTCGTGCAGCTCTATGTGGGACTTCCTGATGCCAAGGTATTTAGAGCAGAGAAAGAGCTTAAGGGATTTACCAAGATTTTCCTTAAGGCAGGTGAGAGCAAGGTTGTAGAGATTTCTTTTGATGATAAGACCTTTAGATACTTCAATGTTAAGACCAACAAGTGGGAAGTAGAAGAGGGAGATTATGAGATAAAGGTTGGAAGCAGCAGTGCTGATATAAGACTCTCCGGAACTTGTCATATGAGTGGAACTACTGATGTTTGTCCCTATGACGAGAGCAAAATGAAGTCATACTACAGCGGGGATATCGCGAGTGTGAGTGATGCCGAGTTTGAGGAACTTCTTGGAAGAGTAATACCTGATGGAAAGTGGAGCGGAGAGCTTACAGAGAATGATGCTTTTTGCCAGATGTACTATGCAAAGAGCGGCCTTGCAAGGCTTATATATAAGAAGCTTACCAAGATGAAGAAAAAGGCTGATGAAAGCGGAAAGCCCGATCTTAATACACTTTTTATTTACAATATGCCATTTAGAGCAATGGGCAAGATGACCGGCGGAGCCATTGATATGGAGATGGTTCACGGAATCGTCAAGGTAGTAAACGGGCATTTCTTTAGCGGAATGGGCAAGGTCATCGGAGGCTACTTTAAGAACAGAAGGCTTAACAAGGCATATGAGAGAAAGTTAAAGGAGCAGTAACATGTCAGAAACATTGAAAATATGGGAGAGCTTTGCTAAGAAGCACCCGGCAGCAGCCAAGTGGATAAGAGAGGGCGGCCTTTTCGTTATCGTATCCAACCTTATCACTGTATTTAAGTACCTCATGCTGCAGTTTCTCCCTGCGCTGTTTAAGGGACTTCCCCTGGTGGACTTTGGCTGGCCCGGAAAAGAAGTTACCTTACTTGGTGAGACCTTTAAGTGGAATATCCTTGGTTATGATGTTAATCACGGCGGACTTCCTTACTTCTGCGCATATATGGTTGCCATGTTTATAGGAGAGTGTATCAACTTCCCTATTCAGAGGAACTTCGTATTTAGAAGTAAGGGCAAGGTATGGTACCAGATTCTCTGGTATTTCATTGCCTTCTGCCTCATTACCTGCATAGTTAATTCCATCAATTGCGTATGGGTTGCAGTTGCCGGCAAGTTCGTTCCAGACTTTGTCTACAACATCGGAACAACAGTCCTTAACGGTGGAATCAGCATGGTGATATTCTTCTTTGTAAATAAGATAATTTTCCCGGAAAGCAAGTAATTGGCTGTATATAAGCCAGTGCTGCTCATTTGCTGGGAGCTATGATTACAGGATCTGCGTCGAAAGATGCAGGTCCTTTTTCTGCCTAAAATGGTTTTGCCGTGTCCACTTTTGGTGTGCCTTATTTTCCTGCGAGAGACAGTGAAATTGAGAATAATGATGGGATCACTGCTCACAGGGACTTGAAGTGGCAGTGAATTATGGGGAAACTGAAGATATCACTGCCTGCGTAATCTGTAAAAGGCAGTGATATAGAAAGAAATGAAGAAATCACTGCTGGCAGGGCTTGTGTATAGCAGTGAATCATGAAAAAGAAAGAATATCACTGTCTATAGATGAATTAAGCGACAGTGAATATTAAAAAATTGATAAAGTTACTGTCAGCTGAGCGAATTAATGGCAGTGAATTATGAAAAAAATAGAATATCACTGCTAGCAGAGCTTGTGAGGAGCAGTGACTTAAGTAAAGAGAAGAGAATTATTGAGATAATATAAGAAGCATGGATGTGTCTAGAAGGTCTTAAATCAGTTTAGAGAAATATAAGGTTTGTAAATTTGGAACGGAATTTTGCATTTGAAATTAAATGAAAAATAGTCGAAAGCGTGTCCTTGTCTTTGATTTAAAAAATACGAAATTATAAACAGATTATAAACTTTATAAAATGCTCGAAAACCGCTCCCAGAGTGCGATTGACAAAATTGGGGGGTAGTAAAATCGAAGTTGTCACGAGCGTGCGGTCACAAAAAACCGCAAAATTTTTCTATGATGGAGGTTATTCTATATGATGAAACTTTCTAGATTTGGTGCAGCTGCACTTGCAATTGCACTGTCTGTAACTTTTGTAAACCCCACAGTTGCTCTGGCTAAGACAGAGAGAACTGCACAGCTTAATTATGCTGGGGATTTTAGCGATGATTCTGAGATTATTGATGAGGATGTGGTAAGTCTTGGTAATATTGTTGGAACTGGAACAGATGAGGCTGAAGCTGACGATGATGCGTGGAAGAAAGCGCTTGAAGCAGCTGCTGCCAAAGGGCTTGTAACAACGACAAAGCCATCCGAGAAAGTTTCACCAGATCCGGAGTCTAAAACTATTGATGGCAAGACCTATTACTATGAAGAGGGCGGAATAAAAAATTCTAATTGGATAAACGATGATGATGGAGTAACATACACGGCTACATTAGTGAATGTACGAGGAACTATCTACAAGAATAGGATCACTGGTAAGACAAGTATTTTTAAAAATGAAGTAGATAGCAACTTTACTGAAGACGAAGCTACAGCACGTCAGTTCCAGAAGGCAATCAGAATCAAGGCTGGTGAAACCACATATCTTGGAATAAAACTTATAGGTGGAGATACCAAGATTTCCGGAATTAAGTCATCTAAGAAGGCTGTTGCTACTGCAAAGCTTTATAGCAAGATGAGCACAGAAACAAACACTAATGAAGATTTAGCGAATATAGAACCAATTTATGATCAGTCTACAGGAAAGTATACATATACTGTTTCTTACTACACAACAGTAGGTGCTAAGGTTGTTGTTGGAACATATGATAATTATGACAAGGCTTTAGAAGCCAGGAAGTCTGTAAAAGGAGATGCATCTTCAGCATACAGATATATTGCTCTTAATTCAAAGAAGAAGGGTAAGACCAATCTTTCATTTAATATTATCAACAAGAATGGTACTTCTACAAAGGTAAGTACAACAGTTTATGCAGTTGATGATACAAGTGTATTTAAGACATTTTCTTATGCCGGACTTTCACTTCTTGGTGATTACTCAAATTCAAAAAATATTAACTACAACAAAAAAGAAGAAGATGGTTGGCTTTGGAATACAACGACCAAGAAGAGCGGAAAACTTGTAATCAAACCGAATGCTAACTATCAGATTAAAAAGGTTGAGATTGGTGTTCTGTACGATGAATCTTGGAGCGAAGGCATATCCGGCACAGATCGTGATGGAGATAAGTATGATAATTCTGATTATTTTTC